>NZ_MOWM01000074.1 GCF_016082275.1 Variovorax sp. E3 | reverse complement strand
GCCGAGCGCCCGAAGCCGCCGCGTCCCGCCGCCCGCGAGCCCGATCCCGTGGTGCCGCCGGCGGCCCGGCGCAGCGACTGGGGCTGGCCGGCGCAAGGCCAGGTGGTCGCGGGCTTCAACGGCACGAGCAACAAGGGCATCGACATCGGCGGCAACACGGGCGATCCGGTGGTGTCCATCGGCAACGGCTCGGTGGCCGTGACCGAAACGCTGCGCGGCTACGGCAGCGTGCTCATGGTCGACCACGGCGGTTCTTATATGTCGGTCTACACCAACGTGCGCACGGTGCTGGTGAAGCAGGGCCAGCGCGTGCAGCGGGGCCAGAAGATCGCCGAGGTCGGCAACGCCGATGCCGGCCACCCCAAGCTGCACTTCGAGATCCGCTACCGCGGCAAGGCCGTCGACCCCCGGCAATACCTGCCTGCGCGCTGAGCCGGCGCGCCGGCCCCATCCGCCGAAAGTTATCCCACGGATTGGGGATGTTCCCGGCCTTGCGGAGCGTGCAGACTCGCGCCCTCATTCGTCAAGGGGGAAGTCACATGGAGCTCACGCACTGGTTACTCGTCGGCACCGCGCTGGCGTTGATGCACGCTGAATGGTTTCTGCTGGCACCGTTCAGCGTCGACTGGAAGCCTTGCGGGCCCAGATCGCCGAGCAGGTCGCGCAGTCGGTCGCGCTGGCGAACGAATGCGCCGGGGCGCACGCGAGCAAGTAGACGCGCCCGCAGCCGAGGCAAAAAGAAAAAGAAGGCCCCGCCGCCGCGCCCACGGTCGAGATCGACATCGCGAGCCATCTAAGATGCTCGCTGTTTTCGAGACGACCGCAAGACGCGAGAGGCAAAGGGAGGGCCACGCATGATTTCTTTGCTCCATACCGCGGACTGGCAGATAGGCCGCGTGTTCTCGCAGTTCGAGCCCGACGACGCCGCGGCGCTGTTCGAGGCCCGCTTCAAGGTGGTGGAACGGCTGGCCGGCATCGCGACCGAGCGCGCCGTCGATGCGGTGCTGGTGGCGGGCGACGTGTTCGACCTGCAGACCGTGTCCGACAAGACCATCCGCCGCATGTTCAACGCGATGCAGGGCTTTGCCGGCCCGTGGCTGCTGATTCCGGGCAACCACGACTCGGCGCTGAGCGAATCGGTCTGGAGCCGCGCCGCCCGGCTCGGCGCGGTGCCGCCGAATGTCGTGTGCTGCCTGGAGCCGGTGGCGCGCACCGTGGCCGGCAAGTTCACGCTGCTGCCCGCGCCGCTCACGCAGCGCCACACCTACGGCGACCTCACCGAGTGGTTCGCGGCGGCCCCGTCCGAAGACGGCCTGCCGCGCATCGGCCTGGCGCACGGGTGCGTGCAGGGCATCCTGTCCGAGGACATCGACTCGGCCAATCCCATTGCCGCGGACCGCGCGGCGCTGGCCCGGCTCGACTACCTCGCGCTGGGCGACTGGCACGGCACGCGGCAGACCGACGAACGCACCTGGTACGCGGGCACGCCCGAGACCGATCGCTTTCGCGCCAACGATTCGGGGCAGGCGCTGCTGGTGACGATCGCCGGCGTGGGGGCGCCGCCCGTGGTCGAGCCGGTGCGCACCGGGCAGTTCGCATGGCAGCAGTGGGAACCGCGCCTGTCCGTGGCTTCGGACATCGACGAACTGGTCGAAAAACTGAACCTGGTCGGCGCCCATGACGTGCTGCAACTGCGCGCGCAGGGCAGCTGCGACCTCGGCGGCCACAACAAGCTGGACGCCGCGCGCGACGCCGCCAGCGCCCGTGCCCGCGCGCTGGTGTGGGACGGCGAGGCGCTGCGGCTGGAGCCGACCGAAGAAGACATCCAGGCGCTGCATGCCGACGGCTTCGTCGGCGAAGCGCTGCAAGACCTGCGCGCGCAGCAGGACGGCGCCGACGCCGAACTGGCGCGCGACGCGCTGCTGACGCTGGCCCGCATCCTCGATGCACAGGCGCCGCGCGCGGGGGCCGGCGCATGAGCATGAAGCTGCAACGCCTTCGCATCGAGAACTTCAAGCTGTTCCGCGCGCCGCTCGAAATTGGCGGCCTGGCGGACGGGCTGAACCTGTTTGCGGCGCCCAACGAGTCGGGCAAGTCGACCGTGGCCGAGGCCATTCGCGCGGCGTTCTTCGAGCGGCATCGCTCGAGCGCAGTCGAGCATCTGCGGCCCTGGGGCGAAAGCGCGGTCACGCCCACGGTCGAGATCGACTTCGCGCTCGACGGCAAGCCCTGCCGCCTCACCAAGGCTTTCCTCGGCAAGAAGCGCTGCGAGCTGACCATCGACGGCAAGCCGATGGACGGCGCGGTGGCGGAAGACCATCTGGCCGCGCTGCTGGGCTATCGCTTCCCGGGCAAGGGCGCGAGCACGCCCGAGCACATGGGCATTCCGGGGCTGCTGTGGATCAAGCAGGGCACGTCGCACGACATCTCGAACGCCGTGGGCTTCGCCAGCGACCATCTGCGCAATGCGCTCGGCGAGTCGCTGGGCGAACTTGCGTCGAGCAACGGCGACGCGGTGCTGAAGGCGGTGGAGAGCGAGCGCAACGAGCTGCTGACGCCCGCCGCCGGAACGCCGCGCGGCGCGTACGCGGACGCGATCAAGCTCCGCGACGAACTCGATGCCGAGCTGAACCGTTTGCGCGCCGACATCGAGGCGTACCAGTCGGGCGTCGACCGGCTTTCGGGAATGCGCCGCGATCATTTGCGCGACGAGGCCGCGCGGCCCTGGGCGGCGCTGCGCGAACAGCTCACCGGCGCGCAGCAGCGCCTGAACGAAGCCAAGGGGCTGGCGGACCGCAAGACCGCGCAAGACGCCGCGCTGCGGCAGGCCACGGTGCAAGTCAATGCCTTGCGCACGCAGCTGCAGGCGATGGAGCGGGAAGAGGCCACCGTCGTCCAGCGCGAGAAGAACCTGCTGACGGTGCAGGAAGGCCTTGGCAAGGCCATGGAAGAACTGCAAGCCTGGGAGCCGCGCCATGCGGCAGCGGCGCAGAGTGACGCCGCCGCGCGCGAAAGCCTGCGGCTCGCACGCCAGGCTGCCGCACGCGTTGCCCAGCAAAAGACTGTCGACAGCCTCGCGGAACAACTCGCGGCGCTGGCGCAAAGCCACGAGAAGGCCAAGAGCGAACAGGACAAGGTCACACGCCTGCAAGCCGAGGCGCAAGCGCTCGCGGTACCCGACGGCGAACTCAAGCGGCTGCAGCGCTGCGCCGACACGCTGCGCACCGCGCAGGCGAAGCTCGACGCGGTGGCCACCGCGCTGGAGTTCGATCTGCTGCCGGGCGCCGGGGTGCGCGTGGCGGGCGCGGCGGTGTCGGGGCTGACCCGGCGGACCGTCATTGCGCGCACCGGCATCGAGATCGAAGGCGTGGGCCGCATCACGGTGTTGCCGGGCGGCACCGACCTCGAAACCCTGGCCATCGAACGCGACCGCGCACGTGACGAGCTGGCCGCGCGGCTGCAGGCCTTGCGCGCCGACAGCGTGGCCGCCGTCGAAGAGCGCGAGCGGCAGCAAGCGCTGCGCAAGGGCGAGGCGGTCGCGGCGGAGTCGGTGCTGGCCGCGCTGGCACCCAAGGGGTTGAGCGCGCTCGCGGCCGATATCGCCGCGCGCGAGGCCCGTCTTTCCGAGGCGCGCCAGGTGCTGCAGGCCATGCCGGCGTCCGATGCACAGACCCCATCGACCGCGCAGGCCGAATCGGAAGAGGGCGCCGCCCGTGCCGCGCTGGCCACGGCATCGGCCGCGCTGAACGACGCCAAGGTGGCGGCCGGCAATGCGCGCGAGCAGGTCAAGGCGGCTGAAGCCGAACTCGCCGCCGTGAAGGCCACGCTGAACGACCCGCAGCGCGCGGGCCGCAAGGCCGAGGCCGGCGCGGCGCTGACCGATGCGCTGGCGCAGCACGCGGCCGTGCAGGACAAGGTCGGCGAACTCGCGCAGCAGCTGCAGACCGTCAACCTGCCCGTGCTCGCGCAGGACGTCGAGCGGCTGGAGCGCAGCGTCAGGCAGGCCGAGGCGACGCACAGCCAGCGCGCCAACGACATCACGCGGCTCGAAGTCGAGCTCCAGGTGAAGGGCGCGTCGGGCCTGGAAGAGTCCGCGTCCGAGAAGCAACGCGAGCTTGACCATGCCACGCGCCGATGCGCCGAGTTCCATCGCCGCTCGAAGGCGCTCGACCACCTGCTCAAGCTGCTGCGCGAGAAGCGCTCGACGCTCGCGCGGCGTTTGCGTGCGCCGCTGCAGAAGCACCTGGACCACTACCTGCAGATTCTTTTCCCCGGCGCGCAGGTCGAAGTCGGTGAAGACCTGTCGCCGGGCCGCATCACGCGGCAAGGCTTGCGCGGCGCCCAGAGCGGCGAGTTCGAGGAGCTGAGCGTCGGCGCGCGCGAGCAGATGGGCGTGGTCGCCCGGCTCGCCTATGCCGACCTGCTGAAGGAAGCGCGCAAGCCGACCCTGCTGATCCTCGACGACGCGCTCGTCAACACCGACGAAGAGCGGCTCAAGCAGATGAAGCGGGTGCTGTACGACGCGGCAACACGGCACCAGATCCTGGTGTTCAGCTGCCACCCCGAGGCCTGGCGCGACCTGGGCGTGGTGGCGCGAAGCATTCCGTAGCACGCCCGCGGCCAGCGCAGGCTACCGCGCGCGTGAGCGTCGGCGCGCGCGGTTTTTGCGCACTGTCCTACGGCCGCGAGGTGCGGCGCAACTTCTGATGGCGCCATCATGCAAAGCTTCGTGGATCGCGCGCTCCAGCTTCTTCAGCAGATGGCCTATGCCCGGGTGATGTGCGAGTTTCATCGCCTGCAGGACGTGCGCTGCCGCGCGTCGGATGTCTGCAGCAACGGCTTCGTCAGGGCGCAGGAACGCATGGCGAAATGCGAGCAACGCTTCGTCGCGTACCAGGCCACCCTGGGCGACCCCGAGAAAGTGGCCGCCGTGCGCGTGGCGCGCGCGCTGTATCTGCGGCTGCTGCTGCAAAGCGCTACCGCGCGCCTGCAGCCTTGGAGCGACGTCGCCGACATCATGCAGATGCCGCCGTCCCACATGTTCGAGTGGATCGCACACGACTTCGAGCGGCTGGAACTGGCTGCGCTCGAAGACGCGATGACGCCGGCCGAGATCGTGCTGTACACGCGCTCGATCGAAGGCGTGCACGGCTGAGTTTCAGCCCTGGGGCCGCGCGGTCGCGCCAAGCCCTGAACCCGACAAGACTCCTTCCGCCGCCCACTGACTCCCTCGCGACATGCGTGCGGATTGCCCCTGTTGCCTTTTTCATCCAGCTGTCTAAACTGAGTTCAGTTAAGAAAGTTAAAAGGAGACAAGGCGATGCAAAAGGGCAATCCGTTGCAGGGCACCTGGCAACTGGTTCGATGGGACATCCGCTACGGCGACGGCCGGGCGCCGAGCCTGCCGTACGGCGATGCGGCGAGCGGGCTGATCCTGTACAGCGACGACGGCTGGATGAACGCCTGCATCGCCCGCGCCGGGCGCGCCAGGCTGTCGAGCGAGAGCGTGCGCAGCGCGCCCGAGGCCGAGCGGCTGTCGGCCTTCGAGAGCTACTTCCAGTACGCGGGGCGCTATGAAGTGCGGCAGAAGGAGGGCGGCGGCCAGCAGGTGGTGCACTCGGTCACGCAGTCGCTCAACCCGAACTTCGTGGGCACCCAGCAGGTGCGGGACATGCATTTCGACGGCGAGGGCGGGCTCACGCTGTCGGCGTCCGACACGGTGCCGGGCACGGACGTGGCGCGGCATCACCGGCTGATGTGGAAGCGTGCGGACACGGGGAGCGGCCGATGAACGCGGTGCTGCGGCCCGAAGCCGTGCCCGCAACGCTGTTCGACAAGCACCGCGCCACCTTCGAGCGCGCCGTGCTGGCTTGCCGCGAACGGCATGCGTGGAGCCCGTACCCGGAGCAGCCGGGCAAGTACCCGGATGCGGCTGCGGCGCAGGCCGCGGGGCTGGCCGCCTTCGAGGCCCACAGGGGCAGCGCCTTCGCTCTCGAACAGCCCGGCGCGGTCGGCGAACTCGGCGAGGAAGTCTCGCCGTACACGCGAAAGCCACTGGGCGTGCGCTACCCCCGGTCCGGCATCGACGCGCTGTTCGACGCCGCGGAGGCCGCAATCGGCGATTGGGCCGAGGCATCGGTAGACACCCGCATCGGCGTGCTGATGGAAGCACTCGACACGCTCTACCGCGAGCACTTGTTCGAGATCGTCCACGCCGTCATGCACACGGCCGGCCAGAGCTTCAACATGGCCTACGCGGGTTCCGGCGTGAACGCCCTGGACCGCGGCATCGAGGTGCTGGTGCATGCCCGGCAGGCGATGGACGCGATCACGCCCCGTGCCCGCTGGGAGCGCGCCTTCGGCACCACGAAGATCGTGCTCGACAAGCGCTATCGCCTGGTACCGCGCGGCGTGGCCGTGTGCTTCAGTTGCGCGAGCTTTCCGACGTGGAACGCGTGGCCGTCGATGCTCGCGAGCCTGGCGACGGGCAACGCCGTCATCGTCAAGCCGCATCCCGCCACGGTGCTGCCGATGGCGATCACCGTGCGCGTGTTCCGCGCCGTGCTGGCGGCGGCGGGGTTCGACGCGAACCTCGTCACGCTCGCGCTCGACACGCAGGCCGAGCCCATCGGCAAGCTGCTGGTTCAGCATCCGAAGACCGCCATCGTCGACTTCACCGGCAGCGTGGCCTTCGGCCAATGGGTGGAGCGCAACGCGCACCCCGCGCTGGCCTTCACCGAGACCGCCGGATGCAACACGGTGGTGATCGACTCGGTGACCGACCTCGACGCCGTGCTGCGCAGCCTGGCCACCACGCTGTGCATGTTCAGCGCGCAGATGTGCACCAGCCCGCAGAACATCTACCTGCCGAAACAGGGCGTGCGCACGCCGCGCGGCACGGTCGGCTTCGACGAGGTGGCCCGCAGGCTGGCCGACGCGGTGAAGGCCCTGACGGGCGACCCGAAGAAGGCCGCGATGATCCTCGCCACGCTGCAGTCCGATCGCACGCACGCCATGCTCGACGGCATGGCGGCCGAGGGCGAGCGGCGCGGTGAAGTGCTGCTGCGGCACGCACCCTACAGCCACCCCGAGTACCCCGAGGCCCGCACGAGCACGCCGCTGATGCTCAAGGTCGGCAAGGGCGAGCGCGACCTGTACGGCGAAGAGCGCTTCGGCCCGGTCAGCTTCGTCATCGCCTGCGACGACGCGGCCGACGCGCTCGCGCAAGCCACGCGCGACGCCAAAGAGTTCGGTGGCCTCACGGCTTTCTTCTATTCGACCGACGCCGCTTTCGTCGAACGCGCGGAGCGGGCCTTCGCACGCGCCGGCGCACAGCTTACGGTCAACCTCACGGGCCCGATGCCGCTGAACTTCGCGGCGGCCTACAGCGACTACCACGTCACCGGGCTCAACCCGGCGGGCAACGCCAGCCTGACCGACCTGGCGTTCGTCACGGGGCGCTTTCGCATTTCGCAATCGCGGCAGCCCGTGCCGGCCGCCGACACCACCACAGCCTGAAGGAGACAACGATGGGACACAACGACATTCCGGTGCTCAGCGGCGGCTTCGCGCCAATCGATGGAGAGATCACGCTCGACCTGACCGACGTGCAGGGCGAGATTCCGAAAGACCTGACGGGCATGCACGTGCGCAACGGCCCCAACCGGCGCTTCGAGGCCCCGGGCCGTTATCACTGGTTCGACGGCGACGGCATGCTGCATGCGGTGCGCTTCGAGGGCGGCCGCGCGCAGTACCTCAACCGCTGGGTCATGACCGATGGCCTGCGCGAGGAACTGGCGGCAGGCACCGCGCTGTGGCAGGGCATCAAGGACCCGCCGCGCAAGGACCGGCCCGACGCACCGATCAAGAACACCTCGAACACCGACGTCAAGTTCTACGCCGGCAACCTGGTGTCGATGTGGTACCTGGGCGGCGAGGTCTACCGCTGCAGCCCGAACGACCTGTCGACGCTGGGCAAGGTCGACTTCGACCCGCGCATGAAGGGCCTGCCGGTGTCGGCGCATTCGAAGGTGGACGAGCGCACGGGCGAATTCCTGTTCTTTGCCTACGGCAAGGAGTCGCCCTACATGCACTACGGCGTGATGGACCGCGCGGGCCAGCTGCAGACCTTCATGCCGGTGCAGTTGCCCGGCCCGCGCCTGCCGCACGACATGGCAATCACGCCCAACTACACCATCGTGCACGACCTGCCGCTGTTCTACGACATGGACGCCTTCGCGGCCGGGCGCCACAAGCTCAAGTTCCATCACACGCTGCCGTCGCGCTTCGGCGTGATCCCGCGCCACGGCACGCCCGAGCAGATCCGCTGGTTCGAGGCCAGCCCGACCTACATGTACCACGTGTCCAACGCGTGGGAAGAGAGCGACGGGCAGGGCGGCACCGAGATCGTGATGACGGGCACGCCGTTTCGGCTGCCGCGCGACTGGCACGGCAACGTGCTGGTCGATCACTTTCCGAAGATGCTGGCGAACCTGGAGCATGACTTCATGTTCTACGAGTGGCGTTTCAACCTGCGCACCGGCCAGACGCGCGAGCGCATCCTCGACGACATCGTCAACCAGGAATTTCCGGTCATCAACTCGTGGATGCAGGGCCACAAGACGCGCTATTCATGGAACGTGCTGATGGGCCGCAGCAACCGCGCCGAAGACCCGCGCTTTTGCGGCTTCGTGCGGCAAGACCTGCAGCGCGGCACCAGCACCAGCTACCACGAGGGCGTGCACAAGTGGTTCAGCGAGGCGCCGTTCGCGCCCAAGGACAACTGGAAGGCCGAGGACGACGGCTACCTCGTCGGCTTCATGTGGGACGACGAGGCCAAGGCCTCGTTCGTGACGGTGTTCGACGCCGCCGACATCGCCAAGGGCCCGGTCGCGCGCATCCGGCTGCCGCACCGCGTGCCCAATGGCTTCCACGCCACCTGGGTCAGCGGCGAGCGGCTCGCGCGCGGCTACTGAAAAGGCGCACCGCACCATGATCCTCGTGCCGCAAGAGAAGATCGACGCGTACACCGCCCAGGGGTGGTGGGGAGAGCACACGATGTGGTCGCTGTTCGGGCGCCACCTGCGCGAGCAGCCGCACGCCGAAGCCGTGGCCGACGCACCGAACCGCGCGGACTTCGCGCATGGCGCGCCGCGCCGACTGACGTGGGCTCAACTGGGCGGCGAGATCGACCGCTTCTGCCTGCTGCTGTCGGCGAACGGCATCCGCCGTGACGACGTGGTCGTGGTGCAGATGCCCAACTGCGTGGAACAGTTCGTGGCGTACCTGGCCTGCGCGCGGCTGGGCGTGATCGTCACGCCGGTGCCGATCCAGTACCGCGAGCATGAGCTGGGGCACATCCTCGATGTGACGCGGGCGCGGGCGGGCGTCACCTTCTCGCGGATCGGCAAGCCCGATGCGGGGCATGCGGCGGCGCGCATGTTCGCGGGGTTGCGCGAGGCGCATCCGTCGCTGCAGGTGGTGTTTGCATGGGGCGATGCGGTCGATGACGGCATGGTCGACGTGGCTTCGGCCATGCGCGAGGCACCCACGCCTGCGCAACTGCAGGCACTCGCGCAGGCCGAGCGCAACGCCGCCGTCACCGCCAACGACGTCTTCACCATCTGCTGGACTTCCGGCACCGAGGCCGCGCCCAAGGGCGTGCCGCGCAGCCACAACGAATGGCTGGTCATCGCGCCTTCGATCATCGAAGCCGGGGAAATCCGCCCCGGTGCGCGCCTGCTCAACCCGTTCCCGCTGGTCAACATGGCGGGCTTTTCCACCGCCATGGCCGCGTGGCTGGTGCTGGGCGGCACGGTGGTGCAGCACCAGCCGTTCACGCTGCCGGTGTTCCTGCAGCAACTGCGCGAAGAGCGCATCGACTACACGGTGGCGCCGCCCGCCATCCTGAACATGCTGCTGCAGAACGAGCAGCTGCTCGCGGGCATCGACTTCGAGCGCTTGTCGCGCATCGGCTCGGGCTCGGCGCCGCTGTCGGACTGGATGGTGCGCGGCTTTGCCGAGAAGCATGGCGTGCAGATCGTCAACTACTTCGGCTCGAACGAAGGCGCGGCGCTCTCAGGCAACCACGTCGACATTCCCGACCCGGAGCTGCGTGCCCAGTTCTTCCCGCGCGCCGGGGTGCAGGGCTACACGTGGAGCATCTCGACCACGCGCAAGATCCGCACGCGGCTGGTGGACATGGAGACCGGCGAAGACATCCAGGAGGCCGGCCGCCCCGGCGAGATCCGCTTCGACGGGCCGACCATCTTCAGCGGCTACTGGAACGCGCCCGAGCTGAGCCGCAAGGCCTTCGACGCGGCGGGCTTCTACCGGACCGGCGACCTGTTCGAGATCGCGGGCGACCGCAGCCAGTACTACCGCTACGTCGGCCGCTCGAAAGACCTGGTGATTCGCGGCGGCGTGAACATCTCGAGCGAGGAAATCGAGAATCTGCTGCTCGGCTGTCCCGGCGTGCGCGAGGTGGCGGTGGTCGGCGTGCCCGACGAAGTGTTGGGGGAAAAGCTCTGTGCATGCATCGTGGCGGCGGAGGGCGCGGAGCCCGTCACGCTCGAGGCGATCGGTGCGTTCCTGCGGGAGCACAAGCGCGTGGCCGTGTACAAGTTGCCCGAGCATTTACTGCTGTTGCAGGCGCTGCCGCGCAACCCGGTCGGCAAGATCCTCAAGCGCGAGCTGCGGGAACAGGCCCGGGCGCTGGCGGCATCGCGGGTGGGGGTGGCCGCATGAAGCCCGTGCTGTTGCTGATTCCCGGCATGCTCAACACGGCGGCCGTCTGGCGGTCCGTGGCGGCGCTGCTGGAAGACCGCTTCGAGGTGCGCATCGCCGATGTGCGGACGCAGGACAGCATCGCCGCGATGGCGCACGACGCCTGGGCCCGTGTGGCCGATGTGCCCGCGCATGTGCCGCTGGTGCTGTGCGGATTTTCAATGGGCGGCTATACGGCCATCGAGATGCTGGCCGGCAAGATGCCCCGGCCTGTCGATGCGCTGGCGCTGGTCGACACCTCGGCGCGGCCCGAGTCGGCCGAGGGGGCCGCCGCGCGCCTGAAGACCATCGCTGCGATCGAGCGCGATTTCGACAAGGTGGTGGCCGGCATCGCGCAGTTCGGCGTGGACCCGTCGCGTCATGCGGACGACGCCTGGATGGGCGCGATGCGCGCGCTGCTGCGCGAGGTCGACCCCGAGACGGCGATGCGCCAGAACCGCGCGATCACCACGCGCGGCGACCATCGCGCGGCATTGGCGGCGCTGCGCATTCCGGTGCTGGTGCTGTGCGGCCGCGCGGACCGCATCACGCCGCCCGAGCACTCGGAAGAACTGGCCGCGCTGATTCCGTCGGCGCAACTGGAATGGATCGAGACAGCCGGCCACATGACACCCATCGAGCAGCCCGTGCGCGTGGCCGCGCTGGTCGGTGCGCTCGCCGATCGCATGCAAGGAGACAAGACACCATGAAAAGACGCAACGCATGCCAGCGGCTCGGCGCCCTGGCCCTGATGTCGGCTGTACCCGCCGCCTTCGCGCAGGACGCGGCCGCGTTCCCCGACAAGCCCGTGCGCATCGTCGTGCCGTTCGCGGCCGGCAACACGCTCGATACGGCGCTGCGCCAGGTGGCGGAGGAATTCCGCGAGAACACCGGGCACCCGCTGCTGATCGACAACAAGCCCGGCGGCGGCGGCCTCATTGCCGCGCAGCACGTGATGGCCGCGCCGCCCAACGGCTACACCTTGCTGCTGGCCAACACCAGCATGTTCACCATCAACCCGCACACCTTCGCAAAGCTGCCCTACGACCCCGACAAGAGCTTTCGCCCGGTCACCAATTTCCTGGGCGCGTCGATGGTGCTGGCGGTGAACAACAGCGTGCCGGCCAACGATGTGAAGGAGTTCGTGGCCTGGGCGAAAGCGCGGCCGGGCAAGGTGTCGTTCGCCTCGTTCACGATGGGCAACTCGTCGCACTTCGCGGGCGTGATCCTGAACCAGCGCGCGGGCATCGACATGCTCCACGTGCCCTTCAACGGCACGCCGACGGCCGTCACCAGCCTGATCGGCGGGCAGGTCGATGCGGCCTTCCTGCCGCTGCTGGCGGTGAAGCCGCAGGTCGACGCGGGCAAGGTCAAGGTGCTGGCCGTGACCAGCCCGAAGCGCTCGCCGCTGATGCCGCAGATCGCCACCTTCGCGGAGCAGGGCTACCCCGATCTGGAGATCTACATCTGGGCCGCCATCGCGGCACCCGCTGGCACGCCCGATGCGGTGATCAACCGGCTCAACACCGAGTTCGTGAAGATCCTCAAGTCGGCCGACCTCAAGGAGAAGTGGCGCGCATGGACTTCGAGACCCTGCCGTCGACACCGCAGGAGTTCACCCGCTTCGCGCATGCCGACTCGAAGCGCTGGGCCGAGGCGGTGAAGATTTCCGGCTTCAAGGCGAGCGAATGATGCTGCGCCCGTCTTTCAACGACTCCCCCGTCAACCCCGAGCCTGCTGTCATGGACCGATCTTCCTTTGCCTTGCGCCTGCCCGTGTTCGCGGCGCCCATGTTCCTGATCTCCGGCCCGGCGCTGGTGCTGGCCGCGTGCAAGGCCGGCATCGTCGGCGCGTTCCCCACGCCCAACGCGCGGCCCGTCGAAATGCTCGACAGCTGGATGCGCGAGATCACCGAAGGCCTGGCCCGCGCGCGCGACGAACAGCCGGCGTCGACCATCGGCCCGTGGTGCGCGAACCTCGTCACGCACTCGTCGAACACGCGGCTGCCCGAAGACCTGGAGCTGGTCGCCAAATACAAGCCGCCCATCGTCGTCACTGCGCTCGGCAGTCCGAAGCCGGCCATCGACATCGTGCACGGCTACGGCGGCAAGGTGTTTGCCGACGTCATCAGCATCCACCTCGCGCGCAAGGCCGTGGCGGCCGGCGCCGACGGGCTGGCCTGCGTGTCGGCGGGGGCGGGAGGACACACCGGCTTTCTGTCGCCGTTCGCATTCGTGAGCGCGGTGCGCGAGTTCTTCGACGGCTACGTGGTCACGGGCGGCGGCATCAGCGACGGCTGGGGCGTGGCCGGCGCCATTGCCTCGGGCGCCGACTTCGTCTACATGGGCACGCGCTTCATTCCCGTGGCCGAGAGCATGGCCTCCGATGCGTACAAGCAGATGGTGGTCGACAGCAACATCGACGACCTGGTCGTGAGCGCGGGCATCACCGGCACGCCCGCGAGCTGGCTCAAGGCCTCGTTGCGCGCCAACGGCCTGGACCCCGACAACATGCCGTCGCGCCCGAACGGCAGTACGACAGCAGCCAGTCGATTGCCGCGCGGCGCTGGAAGGACGTGTGGGCCGCGGGGCAGGGCGTGGGCACGATCCGGCAGGTCGAGACGGTGGCTGCCGTGGTGGACCGGCTGGCCGCCGAATACGCGCAGGCCGCGCGCGCTTCGCGGAGCTGACGCGCACGCCGGCGACGGCATGACCGGCGCGCCGATTAGCATGGAGGCCCTGGATTTGCCTTCATGCCACAGACCCCCGACCTCGACCTGACCCGTGACGCGCTGGCCACCAGCACGCTGAGCCACGGCCTGCACCTGCTGGGCGACCGCTGGACGGTGGCGCTGATCCTCGGCGCCTTTTTGGGCGTGCGCCGTTTCGACGAATGGCAGACGCGGCTGGGCATTCCGCGCCAGACGCTGGCCGAGCGGCTGAAGGCGCTGACCGAGTTGGGCCTGCTGGGCCCGCGCCCCTATCAGGAGCGCCCGCCGCGCTACGACTACCACCTCACGCAGAAGGGCATGCAGCTCTACAACCACGTGCTCATGATGTGGGCGTGGGAGCGACGCTGGGGGTCTCGCAGCCTGGCGCTGCCGCAGCGCCTCGTGCACAAGACCTGCGGCCATGCCTTCGTGCCGCGCATGAGCTGTTCGGCCTGCAACGAGAAGGTCGGCATTCGCGACCTGACGTTCTCACTCGAGGTGAACGAGGCGCTGCGCGCCGTGCCGGCGCCGCGCCAGCGGGGCGCGCGGCTCACGCCGGAAGAGGGCGCGCAGATGGGCCTGGGCCTGCGCGTGGACCGCTGGGCGTTATTGATCGTCTCGGCGGTGCTGCTGGGCTGCCACTACTTCGACCAGATCAGCCACGTGCTGGGCATCGGCAGCAGCGTGCTCGCGCGGCGGCTGGCCGGCATGGTCGATTCGGGGTTGCTGCTGTGCCAGCCCGACCTGAACGACGCGCGCCGCAAGATCTACCGGCTCACGCCCGCGAGCAACGATTTGTCGGGCTACATCATCTGTTTTTCGAACTGGGCCAGCCGCTTTCATTTTCATGAGCCGAGCTCGATACGGCCGACGCACAAGGGGTGCGGGCAGCCGTTCGTGCCGCAGGTGGTGTGCGGGCATTGCGAGGAGCCGTTGTTGCCTTGGGAGGTGGTGGCCGAGGGGCATGCCGGCTAGCCCGGCATATCGGCGGCTATCGGTTCTCCGGCCGATCAAGCCCACACGGCAGGCCGAGGGCGGCCACAAGTCCAAGAACCGTCTGCACGTCCTGCGTCGAGAATGGCGCGCGGCCCCGCAGCAGATTGATGGTCTCGACCGTCGTGCCGTTCTTGCGCAGCGGAATGTTGAGCGCAAAGCTCAGCCCCATCTGGTGCAGCAGTGCATGGTCGGCAAAGGCGCAGCGAAACTCGTCGGCTGTTCGTGACACGAAGAGCCTCCCCTCGAAGATCACCTGCCGGGCCCACGTGCCCTCCATCAAGTCCTTGCTGCCGCCCGAGGGGTAGTGCGCCTCGTCCGACGAGAAGCTGCGCACCACGAGCCGCCGGGTCCAGTCCACCTCCAGCACCGTGAGCAGCCCGAAGTCGACCACCCGCGACAGCCGCTCGCCAAAGGCGGCCCAGTCGCCTACCGGTTCGTTGGCGCTCATGGCTTGGCAACAGCCAGCACGTTCTGCGATGACGACGACGACGACGACGCAGCACTCTCCGCCACCCGCCGCGGATCCGCCTCGTTGCGCCGCGCACCCGACAGCTGCGCCTTGCTCCCGAAGAAGCCCTCGGGCTTGAGCTGCATCACCGCGATCAGCGCGACCGCGATCACGAACTCCCTGAACGACGCCACCTGCACCGCGCTCAGCCCCGGGATCCACGCCGCCACGAAGCGTGTCGACTCCAGCAGCGCCATCACCGCGATCGCGCCCACGATGGCGCCCGCCAGGCGGGTGTACCCGCCGGCCGTCGCGGCCAGGAAGATGTAGATCGTCAGCAGCGGCACGAAGCCGTCCGGCGCGATGTAGCTCGTGAGGTGCGCGTACACGCCGCCCGCAATGCCCGACAGCGCCGTGCCGATGAAGAAGGCCTTGAGCTTGAGCTGCAGCACCGGCTTGCCGGCCACGGCCGCGACCTGCTCGTCGTCGCGCACCGCGCGCAGCGCACGGCCGAACGGGGAGCGCAGCAGCCGCGCCAGCGCGAACGCGGCAATGCCGACGATGGCCCACACCAGCAGCAGGTAGAACCACGGGTGCGCGGCGCCCAACTGTTCCTTCAGCGGCGAGCGGATGCCCGACACGCCGTCGGCGCCGCCGGTGAGCCACTTCTCGTTCATCGCGACCAGCCGTATCACCTCGGCGAAGCCGAGCGAGACGATGGCGAGGTAGTCGCCCCGCAAGGTCCGCGTGACAAAGCACAGCGCCACGCCCACGCCGCCCGCCAGCAGCGCCGCGCACACCAGCGCGATGCCGATGGGCATGCCCGCACCCGACAGCAGCGCCGACGTGTACGCCCCCAGCGCGTAGAAGCCCACCAACCCGAGGTTGACCATGCCGCCCTGGCCCCAGAGCGTGACCAGCCCGAGTGACAGCAGCGCGTAGATACCGGCCAGCGTGGCCACGAACACCAGGTACGACGTCATTTGCGCACTCCCGCGACACCCGAGAAAAGCCCGTTGGGCCGCACCAGCAGCACCGCCAGAATCGCGACGAAGGCGGTGGCCGACTGGTACACCGGCGACACCACGGCCAGCGCCAGTTCGCTCACCACGCCGATGAACAGCGCACCCAGCACCGCGCCCGTCAGGCTCGTGAGCCCGCCGACCACGCTCGCCGAGAAGATGATCAGCAGCAGGCGCGAACCGGTCGACGGGTCTACGCTGGTGTCGATGGCCAGCAGCGCACCGCCGATGCCCGCCAGGCCCATGCCGATGAAGGTCGCCAGGTTCGACAGCCGCCGCGGGTCGATGCCCTTGAGCCGCGCCAGGTCGTTGTTGTCGGCCACGGCGCGCATCGCCTTGCCGAGCCGGGTCACGGTGAAGAAAACCGCGAGCGCGAAGGCCACGGTGAGCGCAATGCCGAGGTTGTTCAGCTGCTGCGGGCCCACGCGCACGGCGCCCAGGTAGAAGTCGCGCGCAATCGGAATCTCGAAGCTGTTGAGGTCGTTGCCGAAGCCGAAGCGCAGCGCGTTCTCCAGCGCCAGGTTGAGCGCGATCGACACGATCGCCACCATGAGCGGCGTGTGGGCCGACACTCTGCGGCGCATCGGCACCAGCGCGAGCCGGTCGCCGACCACGCCCACCGCGCCCGCCACCACGAGGCCGCGAGCAGCACCGGCAGCAGCGGCCACTGCAGGTGGCTGTTGACCAGCCAGCCCGCGTAGGCGCCCACCGTCATCTGCGCGGCGATGCTGAAGTTGATGAAGCCCAGCACGCTGAAGATCAGTGTGAGGCCCAGCGCGGGCAGCGCCACCACGGCGCCGAGCACCAGCCCGTTGACGACGTGCTGTGCCACGTCGGTGAACATCGCGTCCACCTCAGGCCACCTTCACCAGGGCGAGCTTGCCCTTCTGGATCTGCTCGTAGCGGAAGAACACGCCCTTGACGTCGCCGTTGTCGGCAAACTCCAGCGGGCCGCTCGCGCCGTCGTAGTTGATGCGGGTGCCGCCGGCCAGCGCCTTGAGCGCCTCGCCGGCATCGTCCACGTGCTTCGCGTCGGCCGGTTGCGAAACGGCCCGGATGTTGTCGCGCACCGTGGTGCCCGTGACCGGCGCGGAAGGCGCATTCGCCAAGGCCAGCGCGGCCAGCACGACGTGGTCGTAGACCTGGCACGAGTAGCTGTCGAGCGCCTCGACCTTCATCTTCGCCACGAGCCGCTTGTAGGCGCCCGATGTCACGGAGGCCGAAGGCACCAGCGAATAGGTGCCGTTGCCCACCTCGGCCGGCACCGCTTCGACCAGCTTCTGGTTCACGCCGAACGAGAAGCCGATGCGCTTGCCCTCGAAGCCCGCGCGGTACAGGTCCTTCAGCACCACCGAGGTGTCGGGCACGTAGCCGCCGAGCACGATCACGTCGGGCTTGCCGCGCAGCGCCTGGTCGACTTCGGAGCGGTAGCTGGCCTTCTTGTCTTCGTAGATCAGCCCGCCGCCGGTGCCGCCCGCGCGCGTGAAGATGCCCGAGATGATGTCGATGTAGGACTGCGCGAACGGCGCCTGCGGCCCGAGGAAGAACACGCGCTTGGCCCCCAGTTCCACGCCCAGTTCGCCCACGCGCGTGCCCTGCAGCGTGACCGTCGGCGAGGTGCGGAACACATAGCCCTGGTGCGGCAGCTTGGTGATGCTGTCGGCGCCCGACGAGGTGGCCAGCACGGTCTTGCTTTCCCAGCACAGCGGCGCGATGGCGGCGGTGACGGCCGAGGCGTACGAGCCGCCGATGGCCACGACCTTGTCGACGTCGATGAGCTTGCGCGCCGCGCGCACGGCGGCCTCGGGGTTGCTCTGGTCGTCTTCGATGACGATCTCGACCTTGCGGCCGGCCACGCCGCCGGCGGCGTTGAGCTCATCGACCGCGATCTGCGCGGCGCGGCTCATGGTGGCGCCGAACTGGCTGGTCGCGCCCGTCAGCGGAATCAGGATGCCGATGCGCACCGGCTCCCGGTTCTGCGCGCGCAGCAGCGCCGGCATGGCGGACAGGCTGGCGGCGGCGGCGCCGGCCAGCAAGAGCGTTCGTCTGTTCGTTTCGGGCATGTCGTCCTCGCAATCGATGAATGAAAGAGAAAGAAAAGAAGAGGGGGAAACGGGCTCAGTGCACCTTGGCGCCACCGAGGAAGAGGTGCCGCACGTCGTCGTCGGCCAGCAGGCCCGCGGCGGATTCGTCGCGCATCTTCTTGCCGGCCACGAGCACGATGCCGCGCGTGCCGTACTCGAGCGCAAGCAGCGCGTTCTGCTCGACCATGAGGATCGCCAGGCCCTGCGCCGCGAGCGTGCGGATCAGCTCGAACACCTCGTCGGCCGCGGCCGGCGAGAGGCCCGCCGTGGGCTCGTCGAGCAGCAGCACGCCGGGGGCCGTCATCAGCGCGATGGCCATCGCGAGCACCTGCCGCTGGCCGCCCGAAAGGTTGCCGGCCCTGTCCTTGAGCCGGCCCTTGAGCAAGGGGAAGCGCTCCAGTTGCGCGTCCATCCGCTGGCGCAGCGCGTCGCGCACCAGGTAGCCGCCCATCTCGAGGTTCTCGCGCACCGTGAGGCTGTGGAACACGTTGCGCTCCTGCGGCACGAAGCTCAGTCCGCGCTCGCAGGCCGCTTGCGCATTGCCGGGTTGCAGCGGCGCGCCGTCGATGGCCACTTCGCCGTCCTTGGCGTTCAGCAGGCCGGCCACGAGTTTCAGGAAGGTCGACTTGCCCGCGCCGTTCGGCCCGATCACCACGGCCAGTTCGCCGGCTTTCACGTCGAGGTCGATGCCCTTGACGATTTCTTCGGCGGTTGCGTAGCCGCCGCGCAGGTTGCGGATGCGAAGCTCGGTCATGCGCGGGTCCTCCCCAGGTAGGACGCCTGCACGCGCCGGTCGGATGTCACGTCGGCGAAGCTGCCGCGCGTGAGGAACTTGCCCTCGGCCATGACGACGACTTCTTCGCACAGCCGCTCGATCAGCGCCATCTCGTGCTCGATCAGCAAAATGGTGATGCCTTCCGCGCGGATGGCCTCGAGCTGCCCCGCGATCTCGCCGACCAGCGTCGGGTTGACGCCGGCCATGGGTTCGTCGAGCAAAATCATCTTCGGCTTGGCGATCAATGCGCGGCCGATTTCAAGCAGCTTCTTCTGGCCGCCCGACAGCGCCGGCACCAGGTTGTCGAGCACATGGTCCAGCCGCAGGCGCCGCGCCATGGCCCAGGCTTGCTCGCGCAGCGCTTCTTCTTCATGCTTGACGCGCGCGCCCGCGAAGAGGCCGGCGACGAGCCCTTCGCCGGTCTGCCCGGGGCCGTAGAGCATCAGGTGTTCGAACACCGTCATGCGCGCACAGCCGCGCGCCAGTTGAAAGGTGCGGATCAGCCCCGCGCGCGAGATGCTTTCCGGCCGCCGGCCCAGCAGCTCGATGCCGTCGAAGACGATGCGCCCGGCCGCCTGCGGCAGCAGCCCGGTCACGCAATTGAAGAGCGTGGTCTTGCCCGCGCCGTTGGGGCCGATCAGCCCCGTGGTCTTGCCGCGCGCAACGCTGAAGCTGGCGCCGTCGAGCGCATGCAGCCCGCCGAAGGTGGCGCGCAGGTCGGAGATTTCGAGCAGCGCGTCGTTCATGGCACGGCCTGCCCGAGGTCGTTGCGCGCAAAGCGCCCCTCCTGGATGACCGCGGCAATGCCCTGGCCATGCTCGACCAGCACGTTGATGTCCTTCAGCGGATTGCCGCGCACCACCAGCATGTCGGCCAGGGCGCCTTGCTGCAGCACGCCGAGTTCGCCGGTGCGCTGCAGGATGTCGGCGGCCACGGTGGTCGCGCTGCGCAGTGCTTCGAGGTTGCCGACGATCTCGGCGCGCACGCGCAGCTCTTCGCTCTGGTGCGTGTGCGACTCGCCGAGCAGGTCGCTGCCGTAGCCCATGCGCACGCCGACGCGGTGGAGCAGGGCGATGGCCTCGCGGCCGACCAGCCGCACGTCGTCGATCTTGGCGATCGATTCCTGCGGCAGTCCGAGGCCCGGGCCCTCGCTGGACAGCATGTCGTAGGTGATGAGCGTCGGCACCACGAACACGTTCGATGCCTTCAGCAGCTCGGCCGTGGCCTCGTCGACGAGGTTGCCGTGCTCGATGGTGCGCACACCCGCCTCGACCGCGCGGCGGATGGCGCGCGGCGTGTAGGCGTGCGCCATCACGTAGGTCTGCCAGGCGGTGGCCTCGTCGACGATGGCGCGCAGCTCGTCCATCGAATAGCCGGTGTTGCCCACCGGGTCGTTCGGCGAGGCCACGCCGCCGCTGGCCATGACCTTGATCTGCGTCGCGCCCTTGGTGAGTTCGTCGCGCGCGGCGCGGCGCACGTCGTCCACGCCGTCGACCACGCGCGAGATCGACGCAATGCGAAACGAGCAGGCGCACGACTCCAACTGGTCGCTGCGCGCGCGGAAGTCGCCGTGGCCGCCGGTCTGCGACAGCGCCTTGCCCGACGGAAAGATGCGCGGCGCCTCGATCAGGCCGGTTTCGGCCGCCTGCGCCAGCGCCCAGTCGGCGCCGCCCGCGTCGCGCACGGTGGTGAAGCCGCGCTGCAGCATGCCCTTGAGGATGGGCAGCGCGCGGATCACGCCCAGCGCGTTGGGCATGCGCGCCGTCACGCCCAGATTCACGTGCGAGGCCATCACGTGCACGTGGCAATCGATCAGGCCGGGCATCAGCGTGAGGCCCCGCAGGTCGAGCGTCGCCTGCGCGGCGGCGGGGGTTTTCAGGCCGTGACCCATCTCGGCGATGCGGCCGTCGGCAACGACCACGTCCATTCCGTCGATCAATTCGCCTCTGCGCAGGTCGAGCAGGTTGGCGTTCTTCAATACATATGTCGGCATCATGACTCCAAGCACCTAATGCGATAGGAGTCTAGGATGCGTATACTCCTACGACAATAGGTGTCGAACACCTAAGTACTCCACCTGAATCGCAAGGAGACGAGCCATGGCAGCCCCAAAGAAAGCAGCGACCGTACAAGCCATCGACTACCGGCGTGCCTTTCAGGACGCGCCGGTGGGGCAGGCGATCGGGCGCGACCGCGTGATCCTGGACTACAACCGGGCCTTCGCGAAGATCTTCCATTGCGAAGCGCAAGAGCTGGTGGGCAGCACCTTCGAGCGCCTGTACCCCACGCAGTCGCACTTCGAGACCACGGGCCAGCGCATTGCGCCGGTGCTGGCCAAGCACCTGACCTTTTCCGACGACCGCGTGATGCGGCGGCTCGACGGCGAGCTGTTCTGGGTGCACGTGAGCGGCTTCACCTACACGCCCGAAGACCCGCACCACGACACCATCTGGGCCTTCACCGACCTGTCGACCGGGCGCAAGGTGAACTCGGCGCTGCGCGGCTCCATGACGCCGCGCGAGCGCGACATTGCCGCGCTGCTGATCGAGGGAAAGACGGGCAAGGAGGTCGCGCAGGCGCTGGGCATCAGCCCGCGCACGGTGGACATCTACAAGACGCGGCTGCTGCGCAAGTACAGCGTGAGCAGCACGCCCGACCTGGTCAAGCGGCTGCTCGCGGGCTAGCCGCTACGGTTGCTGCATCAGGTACAGCCGTGCCGCCACCTGCAACCGGAAACGCCCCTCGACCGATTCCAGGTCGAGCCCGCTCAGCTCGGCCAGCCGGCCGTGGCGGTAGCGCAGGGTGCTGATGTGCACGCCCAGCCTGTCCGCCGTGCGCTGCAGGTGAAAGCCTTCGTCGGCCAGCGCGAGCGCGGTGTCCAGCAGGTGCTGGCCGCGCTTGCCGTCTTCGAGCGGGCCGAACAGGCGGCTCACGAATATCTTCTGCGCCGCCGCATCGCCGGCGAGCACGCGCGGGAACAGCATCTCCTCGAAGAAGTGCAGCCGGCCCGGCTTCAGGTGCTCCACGAGGTCGGCGATTTCCTTGCCCGCGCGGTGCATGCCTTCGACGCCGCTGTGCGGCTGGCTCACGCCCATGGCCATGCGCGGCAGTTGCAGCGCGGCCCAGAGCTTGGCAATGTCGACGCCCTCGGGCACCAGCGCATGCACCTGGTTGGCCGACAGGCTGATGAGCGGGGCCTGCCGCAGCCGCTCGAGCGCGTGCCCCATGCGCAGGCCGACCTCTTCGCGCCGCTGGAAGCCTTCGCGCGAGAGGGGGTTAGGCTCGTCGAGCAGCACGGCGCACAGGCGGTAGGCGGTGTCGCCGCGCCAGCCGAGCAGGCGCGCGCGTTCCAATGTCTGCGGCTTTTCGTCGAAGCGGCCTTCGACCAGCGAGGCCACGAGCGCATCACCCAGGCGTGCTTCCTGCGCGGAGAGCTCGCGCTGGTGCGCGATCTGCAGCGCCGCCACGGTGCCCGCGTGCTCCACCGCGCGCAGGTCGAGCTCGCTCATCGGCATGCCGCTGTCGTCGACCCACACGTAGCCCGCGCGCTCGGCGCGGATGCGCACCGCGTGGCCGACCACGGCTGCCTGCGTCGCAGCCTGAAGGCGCACCGGCCCCACCTCGGCATCGATGCGCGACAGCGCGCCTTCGCCCTGATGCTGGCGGAAAACCTCGGCCGACAGCCACGCCGCCGGATGCGTCGCCAGCACGCTGCCGTCGAGCGCGGTAATGGCCACGGCGCGCTCCAGCACCGTGCCCAGCACACGCACCACGTCGAACAGCCCGTCGCCGCTGACGGCGGCCTGCGTGAGCTCGCGGTGGATCTGCTCGGACTTGGCGAGCGCGCGGCCTTGCTGGTCCATCAGCTCGCGGTGCACCACGCGCGTGATCTCGCTGAACGGAATTTCCCAGGCCAGCTCGATCAGCGGCAGCCCGACACGCTCGGCCGCCTCGATGCTCTGCGCCGGAAAGTGCTGCATGAAATGCGGCACCGCCAGCACCACGCCGCAAGCGCCCTTGGCAGCGAGCTTTTCGACGATGACGCGCGCGGCCTTGCCGGTCTTGGGCCAGCTGTATCCGGTGCTCAGCAGCAGCTGGCCGCGCTCCACCCAGGCTTCGATGTCGGGGTGGTCGACCACCTGCACCCAAGAAATCTCGCGGTCGAGGTGCGCGCCGCCCGCCACGATGACGCCCGCGTCGAGCGGGGAAGTGGCCAGAGCTTCTCGGAGGTTCATGCGGATCGGTCTTGTAGGAAAGCTACGAATATCCTGCCACGAAATCCTCTGAAAAGTACATACCCTCGCACTCGCCCGCTCCCTAAGCTCGGGGCTCACCTTGTTGAACCACCCCGAGATTGGACGCACGCCATGAGCAAAGAGAACAACGGTTTCGCGAACTGGATGGAACGCCGCAAGGCCAACATCCCCGCCGGTCTGCTGACGGCCCACCCGGTGCTCGTCGCGCGCGGCGAAGGCGCCCGCGTGTGGGACGCCGACGGCCGTGAATACATCGACTTCGTCGGCGGCATCGGCGTGCTGAACGTCGGCCACAACCACCCGCGCGTGGTGGCCGCCGCCGCCGCGCAGTTGGCCACGCTGTCGCACACCTCGTTCCAGGTGGCGGCGTACGGGACCTACATCGAGCTGGCCGAACGGCTGAACAAGGAAGTGGGCGGCGCCGAAGGCACGCACAAGACCATCTTCCTCACGACCGGCGCCGAGGCGACCGAGAACGCGATCAAGATCGCGCGCGCCCACACCAACCGGCCCGGCGTGATCGCCTTCCGTGGCGGCTTCCACGGCCGCACGCTGCTGGGCATGAGCCTCACGGGCATGAGCCAGCCGTACAAGCAGAACTTCGGGCCGTTCGCGCCCGAGGTCTATCACTCGGCCTTTCCCGACGCCTACCGCGGCATCACGACGCAGCGCGCGCTCGATGCGCTGGCCGAGCTGTTCGCCTCGGCCATCACGCCCGACCGCGTGGCCGCGATCCTGATCGAGCCGGTGCAGGGCGACGGCGGCTTCCTGCGCGCGCCCGACGACTTCATGGTGGCGCTGCGCCGCATTGCCGACGAACACGGCATCGTGCTGATCGCGGATGAAATCCAGACCGGCTTCGGCCGCACCGGCAAGATGTTCGGCTTCCAGCACAGCGGCATCGTGCCCGACCTGGTCACGGTGGCGAAGAGCCTGGCCGGCGGCCTGCCGCTGTCGGGCGTGGTCGGCAAGGCCGCCATCATGGACGCGCCGTTGCCCGGCGGGCTGGGCGGTACCTACGGCGGCAACCCGGTGGCCTGCGCCGCCGCGCTCGCGGTGCTCGACCTGTTCGAGGAAGAGCACCTGCTGGAGCGCGCCGTGGCGCTCGGCACGCAGGTCGAACAAGGCTTTGCGGCGCTGCAGGAAAAGCACGGCGGCGTGGTGGGCGAGGCGCGCGGCCTGGGGCCCATGCGCGCGCTCGAATTCGTGAAGGACGCGACCAGCAAGACGCCCGACGCCGCCATGGCCCAGCGCGTGCTCGATCGCCTGCGCCACCACGGCGTGCTGGCCATCAAGTGCGGCATGCACCGCAACGTGGTGCGCTGCCTGGTGCCGCTGGTGGCGGAGCCGGCGCTGGTCGACAAGGCACTGAAGGCCTTCGACGTCGCCATCCAGGAAGCGGCCGCGGCCGCATGACCGGGCACGCCGCCATGCACCACCACATCGAACGCCTTGCGGCCATCGTCGGCGCGGCGCACTGCCTGAGCGCCGAAGGCGACACGCGCAGCTACGCGACCGACTACCGGCGCGTGTTTCTCGGCAAGGCGCTGGCGGTGGTGCGGCCGGCCGACACGCGCGAGGTGAGCCGCGTCATGTCGTACTGCCATGCGCACGGCATTCCGGTGGTGCCGCAGGGCGGCAACACCTCGCTGCTGGGCGGCGCGGTGCCCGGCGCGGCCGGCGACGCGGTGGTGCTGAGCCTGTCGCGCCTGAATCGGGTGCGCGCGGTCGACGCGGTGAACGCCACCATGACGGTCGAAGCCGGCCTCACGCTGAGCCAGGCGCGCGCCGTGGCCCATGAGGCGAGGTGGCTCTTTCCGCTGCGCATCGGCTCCGAGGGCAGTTGCCAGATCGGCGGCAACCTGTCGACCACGCCGGCGGCACCGCCGTGCTGCGCTACGGCAACATGCGCGACCTGGTGCTGGGCCTGGAGGTGGTGCTGCCCTCGGGCGAGGTGTGGGACGGCCTCCGCGCGCTGCGCAAGGACAACACCGGCTACGACCTGAAGCAGCTGTTCATCGGCTCCGAAGGCACGCTGGGCGTCATCACCGCGGCGGTGCTCAAGCTGTCGCCGCAACCCCGCTCGGTGTCGACCGGGTTCCTGGCGGTGCCGAGCCCGGCGGCGGCGCTGTTCTTCTTCGGCGTGCTGCGTCGGCGCATGGGGCACGACGTGAGCGCGTTCGAGCTGATTTCGCAGGCCGCGCTGTCGCTGGTGCTGGCGCACCTGGGCGACGTGCAATCGCCGCTGCCCCAACAGGGCGGTTGGTATGTGCTGACCGAGGTGAGCTCGGGCAGGGCGCAGGACGAACTCGACGCCGCACTGCTCGAAGCCTTGCAGGAAGGGCTCGAGGCGGGTTGGGTCGAAGACGCCGCGGTGGCCGCCACCGAAGCCCACGCGGCACAGTTCTGGCGCATCCGCGAGGAAATTTCCGACGCGCAGACGCGCACCAGCGGCAGCGTGCGCTGCGACATCTCGGTGCCGCTGAGCCGCGTTCCGTCGTTCATCGACGAGGCCACGCAGGCGGTGCTTGCACTGGAGCCGGCCACCCGCATGGTGGTGTACGGCCACATGGGCGACGGCAACGTGCACTTCAATCCGCTGCGCCCGGAAAACGTGAGCGCCCCGGACTTTCTGGATCGCTTCAACACGCCGATCAGCCAGGCGGTGGACGACATCGCCATGGCCATGGGCGGCTCCATTTCGGCCGAGCACGGCGTGGGCACCGCCAAGCGCGACGAGCTGCTGCAGGTGAAGACGCGCGTGGAGCTCGACATGGCCTGGCGCATCAAGCGCGCCTTCGACCCGATGAACCTGCTGAACCCCGGCAAGGTGCTGCCGGCGCTGCAAGCCGAGGGCGCATAGGCCCTCCAGATTTTTCAAGCAACCCCAACCAACTTTCAACCAGGAGCCAACATGAAACTTTCCGACTTCAAAGCGCTGACCTTCGACTGCTATGGCACGCTGATCGACTGGGAATCGGGCATCTTCAACGCGCTCGCGCCGCTGGTCGCCAAGGGTGCTGCATCGAAGACGCGCGACGAGGTGCTCGAGAACTTCGCGCGCCACGAATCGGCGCAGGAAGAAGAAACGCCGGCCATGCTCTATGCGCAGCTGCTGTCGGTGGTCTACAAGCGGCTGGCCAAGGAATGGGGCGTGCGCGTGAGCGACGAAGAGGCCAACATCTTCGGCGCGTCGGTGCCCGACTGGCCCGAGTTCCATGATTCGGTGGAGGCGCTGCGCTACCTGAAGCAGCACTACAAGCTGGTCATTCTGTCGAACGTGGACCGCCTGTCTTTCCGTTCGAGCAATGCCCGCCTGCAGGTGGTGTTCGACGCGATCTACACCGCGCAGGACGTCGGCTCGTACAAGCCCAGCCTGCGCAATTTCGACTACATGCTGCAGCGCCTGAAGAGCGACTTCAACTTCGACAAGGCCGACATCCTGCACACCGCGCAGAGCCTGTTCCATGACCACGCGCCCGCCAACCAGGTCGGCCTGGCCACTGCGTGGATCGACCGCCGCCACGCCAACAAGGGCTGGGGCGCGACCATGCCGCCGCCCGGCACGCCCAAGCTCGACTTCCGCTTCGAAAGCATGATCGCGCTGGCCAGGGCGCACCAGGCCGAAACCGGCGCGGCCTGAGCGGCCCGCCTCGAAAGACGCCCATGCAACAACAACTCAAGGACATGGCGCTGCTGCGCCAGCAGGTCTTCATCGGCGGCGAGTGGCGCGACGCGCGCTCGGGCCGCGTGCTCGAGGTGGTCGACCCCGCCTCGGGCCAGCACATCGGCAGCGTGCCGGCCTGCGACGCCGCCGACACGCGCGACGCCATCGAGGCGGCCGACCGGGCCCTGCCCGAATGGAAGGCCATGACGGCGCAGGCGCGCGCCGCGCTGCTGCACAAGTGGCACGACCTGATGCTCGCGCACGCCGACGACCTGGCGCTGCTCATGACGCTGGAGCAGGGCAAGCCGCTGGCCGAGGCCAAGGGCGAGGTGCTGTACGGCGCGTCGTTCGTGCAATGGTTTGCGGGGGAGGGCATTCGCGCCTATGGCGAGATGATCCCGGCCCCGCAGGCCAACCGGCGCATCTTCGTGCGCAAGATGCCGGTCGGCGTGTGCGCCGCGATCACGCCGTGGAATTTTCCGAACGCGATGATCACGCGCAAGCTCGCGCCCGCGCTGGCCGCGGGCTGCACGGTGGTGGTCAAGCCGTCGGAGCTCACGCCGTTCTCGGCGCTGGCGCTGGCCGAGCTGGCCTTGCGCGCCGGCATTCCGGCGGGCGTGCTCAACATCGTCACGGGCATGCCCGAGGCCATCGGCTCCGAGCTCACGGGCAACCCGACCGTGCGCAAGCTCACCTTCACCGGCTCCACCCCCGTGGGCAAGAAGCTGCTGCGGCTGTGCGCCGACACCGTCAAGCGCGTGAGCATGGAACTGGGCGGCAATGCGCCGGTGATCGTGTTCGACGACGCCGACATCGACGTGGCCGTGGCCGGCGTCATGGCCAGCAAGTTCCGCAACAGCGGGCAGACCTGCGTGTGCGCCAACCGCATCTACGTGCAGGCCGGCATCTACACGCGCTTTGCCGAGCGGCTGGCCGCCGAGGTGCGCAAGCTCAAGGTCGGCAAGGGCACGGCCGAGGGCGTGAGCATCGGGCCGCTGATCAACGCGTCGGCGCTGCACAAGGTGCGCACGCACGTGCAGGACGCGGTGGAGAAGGGCGCGCGCGTGCTGGTCGGCGGCGACTCGTCGGCCGAAGGCGCGCAGTTCTTCCAGCCGACGGTGCTGACCGAGGCGTCCGACGCATGGTGCTGGCCGGCGAGGAAACCTTCGGCCCCGTGGCGGCGCTGTTCCGCTTCGACTCCGAGGCCGAGGTGGTGCGGCGCGCCAACGACACGCCCTTCGGCCTGGCCGCCTATGTGTTCACCAACGACGCGAGCCGCGTGTTCCGTGTCGGCGAGGCGCTGGAGTACGGCATGGTCGGGCTCAACACCGGCGCGATTTCCATGGCGGTCGCACCCTTCGGCGGCGTGAAGGAGTCGGGCCTGGGCCGCGAGGGGTCGCACCACGGCATCGACGAGTTCCTGGAGGTGCAGGTGCTGCATCTGGACATCGCGCCGCTGGCTTGACGCGCCGATGCGCCGTGGGCGCATGACCGCGTGACCCGACCGACGCCCCCGGCCACGGCGATAGCCGGCGTGGGGGCGTCAATGTCGCGCTGTTTGCACGCTCTGCGTGCCAAATTCCACACACTGCGTTAGAAGATGAATGCCTTCTTAATTCTGTAGAAAAAAGGTTTCATTCATCATCAAATTTCGGTAGCATCTTTCGATGCCCAACGCTTTTCTTTTCCCCGCCCGTGCACGCGCGGAAAAGCTCGCGTCGAATCTGGAATGCCATGTGCTCGAAGTCTCCTTCGCGAACGGGCCACCCAAGCCGGCGGTGAAGGGCGGCTGCTTTCATTTCGCCACCGTCTTCAAGGCCTTCGGCGGGCACTGGAACCACAGCCGCAAGGTCCATGTCTTCGACGATTGGGAAGCGCTCACGGCCTCCCTCGAAGCAGCTTTTCGCCGGCAGCAGCAATCCGGTGAGGCAATGCACGCCGACGCACGGCAGCCCTTGCAGGTTGTCACGCGCAAGCGCTTCGATCTGGACAACCTGCTCGGCTGAGCCGCTGTGCTTCAGCCCGTGGGATCAGCGCATCAAATCGTGAGCACGCGTCGGGGCCTTACCGGGCTTGGCCGGCGCTGAACGGGCCTCCGGCCCCGAAGGCCAGGCGGGCGAAGCGCTCGCCGATGCGGCGGTGCGAAGGCCCGTCCGGATGCAGCCTGTCGGGCAGCGGCAACTCGTCGAAATCCTTCGGTCCGTAGAGGTCGAGCCCGTCGATGTAATGAAGGTTCGGGTCTTCGGCCGCGCGCTGCTGCACGATGCGCTGCAGCTCCTTTCGGATGAAGGTCAGCGTCAGCTTGCCGGCGTTGCGCTCGGCCGCGTCGCCCGTGGCCTTGAACAGGATCTTGCCCTCGGCCAGCGCGCTGAAATCGAAGGCGCCGGGGCCGGGCGTGTCTTCGTGGATGAGGCAGAAGATCGGCGAGACGACCAGCAGCGGTGTGTCCGGATGGCCGTCGCGCAGCGTGTCGAGAAACCCGTGCACCGCCGGCGTGAAGGCGCGGGCCCGCATCAGGTCGGTGTTGACGAGGTTGATGCCGATCTTCAGGCTGATCAGGTCGGCCGGTGTGTCGCGCATGGCGCGCGCGGTGAAGGGGTCGAGCAGCGCGCTGCCGCCCAGGCCGAGGTTGACCAGCGCCACCGCGCCGAGCGACGCCGCCAGCGCGGGCCAGATCGCCGTCGGGCTTGCTGCATTGGAGCCGTGGCTGATCGAGCTGCCGTGGTGCAGCCAGAGCCTTCGCGTTTCACCGGCGGCAGGCGCGATGGGTGCATTGGCACGCAGCGCGACAAGCTCGGTGGTCTCGTTGTAGGGCAGCCAGATCTCGATGCTCTTTTCGCCATGGGCCAGCCCCGCGAACCGCAGCGTGCTCACCGGGCCTTGGCGCTTCGTCACCGTGCCGGTGGACATGTCGATCGTGACGAGATCCGCGTCGGGCGCGCTGGCTTGCTGGACCAGCCGGCCGTCGACGAGCAGGTCATAGACGCCCGCTGGCCGGGCCGGCAGGCCGGCGTACACGTAGCGGGTCGGCAGCACGTCGAGCTCGATCTGCGTGGCTTCGGTGCGGAACACCACGCGCACGCCGGAGGGCTGCGACTCGGCCATGGCCAGTTGCGGGTCGCTGCACTGCGCACGCGCGCGTGCGGGCAGGCGGTGCGGCAGCAGGCCGCGCGCGGTCTGCTCGAAGTCGAGGGCGCCGCGCAGCAGTTCGCTGGTCACGGGCGTGGTGGACCACGCGTCTTTGTCGTTCGTCATGCCTCGATTCTCCGACGACCGCCGGGATGCCCGGCAGCATCGCCGTCGCCTTCAAGATCTGCCGCAAACCCCTGCTGGCGCGAGGGCAACGCGCCGCCGCTGCTTGACCTTCCCACAGTGTGAGCCTCGAGACTTCACGAGCTCACCGGAAGGAGATTTCATGAAAGACCAAACGCGCCCGCCTCGACGGAGCGCCTGAGCCTGGAAGACGCGGTTGCCCGCTCGGGCGCTTCGGTGCAGATGCTGCGCGACTGCGAATCGCTGGGGTTGCTGGGCGACACGGCAGGCCCCCACAGCTACGACGCGCAGGCGGTGCGCACTCTGCGCTTCGTACGGCGCGCGCAAGACCTCGGCTTCGAGCGCCCCGAAGTCGTGGAACTGCACGCCTTGTGGCAGGACGGCCGGCGCGCCAGCTTCGACGTGAAGCGCGTGGCGCTCGCACGCGCGGACGAGCTGGCCCAGCGCATCGAGGAACTCGAACGCTCGAAGCGCATGCTGGAGCAGCTCGCCAACTGCTGCGAGGGCGGCGACCGGTCGGACTGCCCGATCCTCGATGAACTCGCCGAGCTCAAGGGGTTCGCCGGCTGTCACGGCGCGGCGCAGGCACGCGTCACGCCGTGACCGCGGGCCTGGAGAAGATGTTGACGAGGTTGCCGTCGGGGTCGCGAAGCAGGAGCGAATGATTGCCCCACGGCATGAGGGTAGGCGGCATCACGACCGGCGCGCTGTCCCTCAGGCGTGCGTACACCTCGGGCACGTCGGCGACCTCGAATTCCAGGATGGCGGAACGGTTCGCCGCCGCTGTCGCGGCGCCCGCGTTGAAGCGCTGAACAAGGTGCTCTTCGGAAATTGCCAAGGTCGCGCCGTCGAGCCGCACTTCAGCGAAACCGTCGGCCAGCCGCGTTGCCTCGGTGCTGGAAAGCCGGGTGTAGAACGAGACGAGCGACTCGAACGCGTTGGTGACAAGACGCACGGAAGAAAACTGCATGGATGCTCCTCGATGAAGGAATGGAAGGGAGCGCAGCTTAGGTCGGCATGATGTCAGATTCTGACAGTATGTTTCGCTTGGCCTCGCGCACCAGCTGCTGCCACTCGCGCAGGAGCGCGCGGCGAGACCTGGGGGAGGCGTCGTCGAGCAGCTCGGCCTTGACGATCCTGTCGGAGCGAAAGTTGCGATAGTCGTTTCGCAGCTCGCACCAGGCGGACAGCACCCGCGATTGCTCGAAGTAGACGATCGCGAACGGCCACACGATGCGATGCGACGTCTTGCCGGTAGGGTCCTGATAGGTCAGCCGCAGCTTGCGCTCCGCGCGGATCGCCGCGCGAAGCGGATCGTCTTCGCCAGCGGCCTGCGGTTTTCTCTGGGCCTTGCCGACCAGCAGCGCCGAAGACTCGAGTTCGCGGCGAAGCGCGTGCGGCAGCACGGCGGCGATCTTGGCCATCGCGTCGCGGGCGCCGCGCGAAAGCCCTTGTTCCCCGAGGTCCGCCACCCAGCGCAGCCCCAACGCCAGCGCCTCGATCTCTTCGTCCCGGAACATCAGCGGCGGCAGCATGAAGCCAGGCTTCATCACGTAGCCGATGCCCGGCGAGCCCTCGATCGCGGCGCCTTGCGCCTGCAGCGTCGCGATGTCTCGGTAGAGCGTCCGGATGCTGACGTCCAGTTCCTGGGCCAGGACCTGCCCGCTGACCGCGCGGCGGCGGCCGTGCAACGCCTGGAGGAGGGCGAGGAGGCGTTCTGAGCGTGACATCCGCCAAATGATAGGTCAGCGCCCGATCTGAAGAAGTCGCGGTTCGTCCAGATGGTTGTCCGGCGCGCCCGCGGGGAAAACCGCGCCGCGACCACGGCGCGCTGCGCGCAGTAGGCGCTTTGTCATGGCCGCCTGCCCGCGCAAGCAGGGCGATTGACTCCCCCGCAAAAGGGCGCCTCGCTCATGTGCGAAGGCCGCGTGATTCCTAAAGTCATCCCCAGGCCAAGCGCTTCTGTCCACCAAGGGCAGGCAAGCGATCCGGGCCGGCCACGACAACCGGGGAACACGCATGGAACCGCTCGTACTTCTGCCGAGAACCTTCATGAGCCTGCTGCGGGAAGACGCAGGAATGTCGTTCATGGAGTTCGCGCTGATCGGCTCGCTCGTGATGGTCGTGTGCCTGCTCGTGCTGCTCGCCCTGCGGCGCAGCGCCTGAACACCGGGAGCCCACCATGCAGGAACTCGACGCCGTCCTCGAACTGCTGGCGATGCTGGCTTCCGACGTCCGCATGCTCGCGCTCTTCGCGCTGCTGGGCGCGGCCGCCGTCAGCGACTGGCGCTCCTACCGCATCCCCAACTGGCTGACCTTCGGCGGCGCGCTTTTCGCGCTGCTGTATGGAACGCTCGCGGCCCGCACGCCGACGGCGGGCGCACTGGGCGCGTTCGGCGGGCTGGCCGTGGGCTTCGCCGCGATGCTGCCGTTCTACGCCATCGGAATCATGGGCGCCGGCGACGTCAAGCTGATGGCCATGTCGGGCGCCTTTCTCGGGCCGCAGCAGACGCTGATGGCCGTGCTGTGCACCTTCATCGCGGGCGGCCTGGCGGCCCTGGTCTTTGCCATCCATCGCCGCCGCCTCGGGCACATGCTGGCCAACGTCAAGGCGGCGGCGCAGGGCATGGCGGTTTCCGGCATCGCGGGCGTGCGGCCCACGGCGGGCATCCATGCGGCGCAGTCGGTGGGGAAGTTGCCCTACGGCATCTGTATCGCGGCAGGCACGGTGTTCGAAGTGCTTGCGCACCAGCTGGGCTACGTCTAGCCCTTTTCATTTCTTACCCATGGCGGAGGTTCACATGAAGAACATCAAGGCGATCGGGCTGATCTTTCTGGCGCTGCTGACCGGGCTGGCAGCCGCGGTCTACGCGACCGGATGGATCTCGCGGCAAAGCGGGATCGCGTCGAACAAGGTGGTGGTGGCCGCCGTCGACATCGAGCTGGGCAGCCGCGTCAACGCGCAGATGCTGTCCACGGTCGACTGGCCCAGCGGCTCCGTGCCGAACGGTTCGTTCAGCGAGATCAAGGCGCTGGACGACCGGGTGGTGAAGGTCGGCGTGCTGCGCGGCGAGGCGATCATGGAAGGCAAGCTGGCGCCGGTCGGCACCCAGGGCGGCCTGTCGGCGGTGATTGCCAGCGGCAAGCGCGCCATGACCGTGCGGGTCAACGACGTGGTCGGTGTCGCCGGCTTCGCGTTGCCGGGCAACTACGTCGACGTGATGGTCAACGCCCAGCAGGACAAGGCCCGCGGCGAAGACGCGCTGCAGATCAGCAAGACCGTGCTCGAGAAAGTGCTGGTGCTGGCGGTGGCGCAGGAAGCCAATCGCGACGACACCAAGCCGAAGGTGGTCAGCGCCGTGACGCTGGAGCTGTCGCTCGAGGACTCGGAAAAGCTCGACCTGGCGCGCAGCGTGGGTACCCTGTCTCTGGTGCTTCGCAACCAGATGGACAAGACCACGGTGGCCACCGGTGGCATCACCAAGGGCCAGCTGTTCGGCGAGAAGGTCATCTTGCCGGTCTCCACGGCAGTGGAACCGCCCCCGGCCCGTCCGCACGCCAAGCGCGTCGGCCACGCTGCGTTGCCGGCCTCCGAGTGCGTGGAAGTGATCCAGCACGCGGCCCGCTCGCTCACCTGTTTCTGATCCGGTACGCCAGGAGGAACACCAAGTGCGCCATCTCTCTACAACACTCGCCCGTTTGCTGGCGACCTGCGCGACAGTGGCGGCCCCCGCCATGGCCGCGGATGTCGTGGCAACCGCCCCGGCCATGGCCGTCACGCCCGTCGCCGCCGCCGTGGCCGCTACCGCCCCCGGGGCGGGCGCCGGC
>NZ_MOWM01000073.1 GCF_016082275.1 Variovorax sp. E3 | reverse complement strand
GGTGCTGCGGCTCGACACCAGCGTGTACGAGCCCGCGGCGGCCACGGTCGTGCGGCCCGGCGCGATGGACTTCGCGCGCATTCCGAGCCTGCTGCTCGGCCAGCGCTCGCGCTACTGGGGGACCTCGCGATGAGCACCGCGGCCACGTCTTCCATCAACGCCGCGCAGGTGCTTGCCGAACTGCGCACGCGGCCGGGCCGCGACAACGGCATCCACGTGCGCGACCTCGTCGCGCGCATCACCGGCCAGGCCGGGCCCGCGCCGGCGCTGGAGCGCCGCGTGCGCGAGTTCGTCTCGGCGCTGCGGCTGCAGGGCGAGCAGATCTGCGGCAAGCCCGACACCGGCTATTTCATGGCCCAGAGCGCGGCCGAGCTCGACGAGACCTGCCGCTACCTGCGCAGCCGCGCCGTCTCCGGCCTGCTGATCGAGAGCCGCATGCGCCGCGTCTCCATGCCCGCGCTGCTGGGGCAGCTCACGCTGTCCGACAAGAACACCGCCACCGACACCGTCAACTCCTGAGAGGACACACCATGCAAGAAGCCATCGCACACCACCCCGGTTACTGGAAAGACGCCAACGACGCGCTGATCCCGGTGTCGAAGATCAAGCCGATCGACAAGGACCGCCATGCCGTCGTCAGCGAGCTCTGCGAACAGGCGCGCAGGCAGAGCGCGGCGCTGATCGGCTTCAAGCTGTCGGCCATGAATGCGGTGCACGAGTTCATCGAGCGCAGCCTGGCGGCCTACGACGTGAAGAAGGGCGGCAAGAAGGGCAACGTCACGCTGCTGAGCTTCGACGGCAAGCACAAGGTCGAGCGCCGCATGCAGGACACCGTGGTCTTCGACGAACGCCTTCAGGCCGCCAAGGCGCTGATCGACGAGTGCATCCAGGGCTGGAGCAAGGGCAGCAACGTCAACATCAAGGTGCTGGTGAACGATGCGTTCCAGGTCGACCAGCAGGGCAAGATCAGCACCGCGCGCGTGCTCGGCCTGCGCCGCCACGACATTGCCGACGCGAAGTGGCAGCAGGCCATGAAGGCGATCGGCGACAGCATGAAGATCGCGAGCACCAAGCCCTACATCCGCTTCTACGAGCGCGACGACGCCACGGGCGAGTACACGCCCATCAACCTGGACGTGGCCGCCGTATGAACGCACCCGAATTCATCAGCAGGACGCCGTTTCCCTTGCACGGCATGCCGCCTTCTTCGCCACCTCCGCCGCCGTCCCGCAGCAGCGGCTTGCGCCAGGCCGCCACCGCGCTGGCCAGCGAGCTGCTGCCGCCGCGCCTGCGCGAGTTCGTGCGGCTGATCGGGCTGCCCGCCACCTTGCGGCTGATCGAGCGCTACGGCGGCCTGCGCATCTACATTCCGGCGCACCCGGCGCCGGACCACCCGCTGGCGGGGCTGATCGGCTTCGACAAGCTGCGCGCGCTGAGCGCGGAGTACGCGGTCGACGGCACCGGCCTGCGCTTCGTGCTGCCGAAGGCGCAGCGCGCCTTCGACGCCATCCGCAACGAGCGCATCCGCACGGACTTCAGCACCGGCAAGTCGGTGCGCGCGCTGGCCGCGGAGCACCGCCTGGTCGAGCGGCAGGTGGCGCGCATCGTCGCGGACATCGTGTTCTGATCGCGTTCCGAAAACAAAAAAGCCGGGCCCGCGCGGGCCCGGCTTTCTCGCGTTCGCGAGGCTTGCCTACTTGGCCTGCAGCAGCGCACCCGCTTCGAGCAGCACCAGCTCGTTGTCGTCCGCCTTGTTCGGCTCGCGGCTGCTCGAGAAGCAGGTTGTTGTCGTTGCCGACCACGATGTGCGTGGCGTCCACCACGTCGACGTTCTCGATCGTGAAGAACGGGAACTTCAGCACGCCGTCGTTCAGCGGCTTGCGCGCGAGCTTGTCGGGGTCGGCAATGTTCAGCAGGTCGATGTAGCCGATCTTGCGCACCGGGCCGCCCACGTTGGCGTCGCTCAGCTCGACCTTGTAGACGCGCTTGAACTTGGCGATGTCGTGGAAGCAGTCGGTGCGCTTCTGGCCTTCGGGGCAGGCCTTGTCGCTCGTGCCTTCGCCGTTGTCGCGCTCGATGATCAGGCCCGTGGTGCCGTCGATCATGTTGAAGTCGCCGATGGCGTTGCCGTTGGCTTCGAGCACGTACTTCCAGTGGCGGCCCGTCCACTTCTCGGTGGCCACGTCGAACTCCAGCACGCGCAGCGCCTCCTTGCCCTCGACCTTCTCATAGTCCTTGGCCTCGGCGTTCCACACCGGGCCTTCGAGCAACGCGTAGAGCTTGCTGCCGTCCTTCGACGCGGCCATGCCCTCGAAGCCCTTGGAGCGCTTGATCTGGAAGTCGACCGCGCCGCCCGGTGCGCCCGGCGTGGTCACGGCGGGGTGGTCGGGCGAGCGCACGGCCTTGCCGTCGACCAGCGTGTCGTACACCGCGAGCACCTTGCCCTTGAGGTCGGCCTTGATCAGGAAGGGGCCGAACTCTTCGCCGATCCACAGCGCGCCGCCGGCGAACTGGAAGCTCTCGGGGTCGAAGTCGGAGCCTGTCAGGTAGCGCTGCTTCGTGCCTTCCTGGACGATGCGAAAAGGCACCTTCTTGTCCGGGTCGTGCAGGAAGATGGTGTTCAGGCGGTTGAACTTGCCGCTCTTGAAGTCCACCTTGTAGTGGTTCAGGTAGAGCATGAAGTCGGGCGAGTTGGCCTTGGAGCCGGCGCCGTTGTCGGTGAGGATCCAGAAGCTGCCGTCGTCCATCTTCTTGATGCCCGAGTGGCCTTGCAGCGGCTGGCCCTTGAACGGCAGCGACGCACCGGTGGGGCGGCCGGCCGACAGGCCCTCGACGCTGCCCACCGTTTCCACGCGCTGGGGCGTGGTGAACTTGCCGCTGACCTGCAGGTCGGCCGGCGCGTCCTTGGGCGCGGCGACGAAGCTCAGCGCGGGCAGCACGGCGTGGCCGGCAAGGGTGCTGGGGAAGGCCGTCTGTGCCGAGGCACCGCCGCACGCAAAAGCGGCGGCAAGCGCGACGAAGGACAGACCGCGAAGAGAGGCGAAACGCGTCATGGGCAGGAAAGGTTGCAAGTCGAAAACGCGTGACCTTGCCGGGGCGCCATGACGTCGGCGTGACATCCCTTCAAGGTGCGATGTCGATCGTCACCTCACGCGATTCGGCGCGGCCCTGGTCGTCGACCGCGCGCAGCACGTAGCGCCGGCCCGAGACCGCGAGGTCGGGCATCCAGGTGATGCCTTCGCCGGGCGCGGCGCGGCCGACGAGCGCGTCGTCGGCAAACCAGTACACGGCCTGCGTGCCCGCGGCGGCTTCGGCGCGCAGCACCAGCGGCTCGGGCTTGTTCACGCGCAGCGTGTGGCGCACACCGCGCAGCGGCGAGGTGATGAGCGGCGCGCTCTCGGGCGCGCCGCCGTTCTTCTCGCAGCCGTCGGCCGGCGCGCTCGCACGCGGCAGGCCGGCCTGGCGGAACAGCTTGCGCATGTCGCTGCCCCATTGCTCCACCACCTGCTGGCGCGCGTTCGGGCCCGGGCCGCACACCACCTTGCCGGTGGTCTCGTCGACCCACACCGCGCGGTGCAGGCTGCTGACCTGGATCGGCGACTTGCCCGCGATGAACCACGTCATGGTGCGCACCGGGCACAGCGCGTCGGGCAGGCCGCCGGTCGCGGCGCAGACCTCGACCTGGCGCAGGTCGGCGGGCTGGCGCGACGCCACCTCGCCGGGGTCGAGCCGCTCGGCGCGCAGCGCGTCGACCATGCGCAGGAAGAGCGGCGCGGCGGCATCGACGCCCACCAGCGCGGGGTTGCTGCTGCCGTCGAAGTTGCCGACCCACACCACCAGGACATGGCGGCCGAACACGCCCGCCGTCCACGCATCGCGAAAGCCCCACGAGGTGCCCGTCTTCCACGCGATGGCGGGGCGCGCGGGCAGCGTGGTGTCGGGGCGCGGCGTGTGGCGCAGCATGTCCAGCGTGATGAACGCGGCCTCTTCGCTCAGCAGCCGCAGCGGCTGCGCGGGCCGCTCGTCGGGCGCGGGCTGCGTGTAGCGGATCGGCTGCGAGATGCCGCCGTTGGCCAAGGTGGCGTACATTCCCGCGAGCTCTTCGGGCGTGACCTCGCCGCCGCCCAGCACCAGCGCCAGGCCGTAGTGCGATTCGCTCTGCAGCTTCTGCACGCCGGCCAGCCGCATGAAGTCGTACAGGCCCGGCTTCGAGAGTTTGGCGGCCACGGCCACGGCGGGGATGTTGCGGCTGCGGATCAGCGCGTCCTGCGCGGGCAGGGGGCCGGCGAAGCGGTGGTCGAAGTTCTCGGGCGTGTAGGGGCCGAAGGAGGTGGGCGCGTCCTTCAGCATCGTCTTCGGGTGCAGCAGCCCCTGGTCGAGCGCGAGCGCGTAGATGAAGGGCTTGAGCGTGGAGCCCGGCGAGCGCTTGGCCAGCACGCCGTTGACCTGGCCGGCGATGGCGTCGTCGTGGAAGTCGGCCGAGCCGATCATTGCGCGCACCTGCATGGTCGAGGCGTCGAGCAGCAAGGCGCTCGCGTTGGTCATGCCCACGTCGGCGTGCGTGCGCAGGTACTGGCCCATCACGCGCTCGAGCGTGGCCTGCATGCGCAGGTCGATGGTGCTGTGCACCTCCTGCACGCCGCGCTCCTGCGCGAGCAGCATGTCGGTGGCGTGCGGCGCCAGAAAGGGCAGGCTGCCGCGCGACTGCGCCGAGAGCGCGAGCTGCGCGTCGGGCGCGTGCTGCTTCGCGGTGGGGTCGCGCTCGGCCCACAGCGCCCACAGGCGTTCGCGCGCCGACTGCAGCTCGGCATTGCGGCCGCGCTCGGCGATGCGCTTGACGGGGTTCTGCGGAATCACCGCCAGCGTCAACGCCTCGGGCAAGCTGAGCCGGGCGGCGTCCTTGCGAAAGTAGATGAGGCTCGCGGCCTGCACGCCTTCGATGTTGCCGCCGTAGGGCGCGGTGTTGAGATAGGCCTCGAGGATGTCGTGCTTGCTGAAGCGCGCCTCGAGCCACAGCGCGGCGAAGATCTGCGCGATCTTGCCGGTGGGCGTGCGGCTGTCGATGCGGTAGACGCGGCGCGCGAGCTGCATGGTGAGCGTGGAGCCGCCCTGGCGGCGTTCGCCGCTGGCAATGCGCCATGCGCTGCGCGCGAGCGCGGCGGGGTTGACGCCGGGGTGCGTGTGGAAGCGCCGGTCTTCGTAGAGCAGCACGGCGTCGATCAACGTGGGGGAGATGCGTTCGAGCGGCACCCAGAGGCGGTACTGCTCGTCGCCGGCGAGGGTGAGCCGCAGCAGCTGGCCGCCCTGGGCGTAGACAGCGCGGGAGCTGCCAACGGTTTCGCTGAGCGGGGCATGAGGCCACAGGCGCAGCAGGGCCAGCAGAACGGCGACGAACGCGAAGGCGATCAGCGCTTTCTTGCCCCGGCTCTTGCCCCCTCTCCCGCTGGCGGGAGAGGGACAAGGCAGGGACGGCTGCTTTTTCAATTGCCCGTCACCTGGAAGCGCGCACCCGCCGAGCGCGAGAACACGCGCCGGTCGTACATCGCCTCGCCATACGCCGCCGGCACCACGTAGTCGCCCACGTTGGTCGCGCGCGCCTTGTACGTCACTTCGAGCAGGTCCTTGTTGACCGCGCCGTAGAACACCACGCGGTCTTCGCGGATGTCGGCGTACTGCACCTTCCACGAGCCGCCGCCGCCCAGGCGCTTCTTCCAGATCGGCGCATCGGCGTTGGCATCGTCGTCATCACCCACGGCGTTCAGCACCGGCTCCAGCCCGCCGGGCAGCACGTCGACCAGTGCCACGTCGCTGATGTTCGCGCGCTCCAGGCTGCGCACGCGCACCCGCACCGTGACCTCTTCACCGAGCTTCACCTTGGTGACGGGGTTGCCCTTGGCGTCGAGCACCTCGTGGAAGATCTCCAGGCCCTTGTTCACCGCCGTGGCGGGCACGTTGCGCTCGAAGCCCTGTTCGGCCCAGCTGTAGTAGAGGTTGAAGTCGCTGTCGTTCGACAGCTTGAGCTTGGCGGTGCCGGCCGGCACCGCGGCGCGCGTGATCGGGTTGACCGCGCCCAGCGCGAGCGCGGCGGCCTGGCCTTGCGCGTTGACGGCGCTGGCCGTGAGCTTGCCTTCCACGTTCTGCCCCACGGCCTCGAAGTACGCGTCCACCGCCAGCAGCATCGACGCCGACGACAGGCTGTTGTACCAGCCGTCGCGCACCATCGCGCCCATGCCTTCCCACACGGCGGGCTTCAGCGTCTTCAGGCGCGAGGGGAAGTGGCGGCCCACCAGGTGCAAGGTCATGCTGTCGTGCACCAGCGGGTCGTAGTACGCGCCCCAGACGTTGCGGCGCTGCTTCTTCTCGCTGCGCGCGAGCAGGTCGGACCACACCGGGTTCAGCAGCTCGTTGGCCACCTGCTCCTGCTTCACGAGCTGGTAGCTCGCGGCCAGGTACACGGCGCCCAGGTCGTCGCTCCAGCCTTGCGTCTGCTTGCCGCGCCAGGCTTCGCGCAGGTTAGCCAGCGCGGCCGGCACGATGATGCCCTGGCGCGTCAGCAGGTAGGCCGCCTGCGTGCGCTGGCGCCAGCCGTCCAGCGAGGTGTCGCCGCTGCCGAGCCAGCCCTGCAGGTAGGTGTTGGCCTTCTGCAGCAGGTCTTGCGGCACCGGCAGCTTGTGGTCCTTGGCCTCGACCAGCAGTTGCACCGCGTAGAGCGTGGCGAAGGCATCGGTGCCCGCGCCAGGCCACAGCGAGAAGCCGCCGTCGGCCGTCTGCCGCGCGCGCAGCTGCACGAGGTAGCGCTCGAAGGTCTTGCGCGCCTCGGGCATCGGGCCCTGCTCGGCGGTGCGCCCGCGCGCCATTTCCTTCACCAGCTCCGGGCGGCCCGACAGCAGCACGGCCGGGAAGGTCTGGCTCGTGATCTGCTCGGTGCAGCCGTGCGGGTAGGCCTCCAGGTACTGCATGAGGCCGGTGGCAAAGGCCCACGGCGCGGCCGACACGGCCACGTCGCTCTGGCGGAAGTTCGGGTACAGGTCGGCCTGGCTGCCCAGCTCTCCCGCGCGCTGGAAGCTGCCGGCCTGCACCAGCGTGACGAAGGGCGACGCGGGCCGCACGCTCACTTCGGTGGCAAGGCGCGCGCTGAAGTTCTTGTGCGTCGACGTGAACACCAGCGCGGAAGAACCCAGCACCGCCTGCTCGCCCGGCTTGGCGCGCACGTTGAATTTGGTGCTGGCCTCGCCGCGCTCGTTGACCTTGAGCGTTTGCGTGGCGTCGCCCACCACCTCGAGCCCGCCGGACGCGGTGAGCGTGAGCGCAATGGGCGCCTCCTTGCCCGAACCCGCGATGTTGTTCGCCAGGCCCACGCCCACTTCGACCGTGTCGCCGGGCGCATCGCGAGCGGCGCGTTGGGCAGGATCACCATGTCGCCGCGCACCACGGTGCGGGTGCTCTTGGCGGCGGTGGTCTCGTCGTTCACGGCCACGGCCATCACGCGCAGGCTGCCGTTGAAGCTCTCGGGCACGGTGTAGCTGAACTCGCGGCTGCCGTTCACGTCGACCAGGCCCGACCAGTAGGCCACCGGCTTGTCGCGCTTGCGCTTGAACGGGTTCAGGTGCTTGCCGAGTTCGCCTTCGCCGTCGCCCCCGGGCGCGGCGCCCTGCATGAGCTTCTTGAACTCCGGCAGGATCAGGTCGAGCGTCTGCAGGGTGCCGACCTCGAGCGCGCGCTTCTGGAAGAAGTGCTTCAGCGGGTCGGGCGTCTTGTAGCGCGCCACCTGCAGGATGCCCTCGTCCACCGCGAACACCACGGCGCGCGTGGGCTTGTCGCTGGTGAGCTTCATCTTCACGGTCTGGCCGGGCTTCACCAATTCGCTGCTGGTGAGCTGCAGGTTGGCCGTGCGCTTGGTCAGCGCGGTGGCGAAGGGCACGATGCCGTAGGACAGCGGGCTCATGTAGACCTCGTCCGACGACGGGTCGCGCACGAAGTGCACGTTGATGTAGCCCGTGCCCTCGAAGTCCTTGGGCAGCACGATCTTCTGCACCGAGGCGGTCTTGTCGGTCTTGAACCACGCATGCGCGTAGACCTTGTCGCGCTCGATGGTGATGAGGCCCGCACCCACGTACGGCGCGCGGATGCTCACGGCAATTTCCTGGCCCGGCTCGTAGTCCTTGCGGTCGAGCGTGAGCTGCAGCTCGGCGTTGCGGTCCAGCGAACGCGACACGTTGGCGTTGCCCGCCACGCTGTACTCCACGCGGTTGAGCTCCAGCCCGTCGACGTTGCGCACCACGTAGGCGAAGTTGCCCGGCGTGCCGGTGTCCAGCGCCACGGTGTTGCCCGCGGCCGCGATGGCAAAGGGCTTCTCGTCGAGCACGATCTCCTTGCGGCGCGACTCGTAGCGGTACAGGCCGTTGTCCTGCTTGATGAGCACCGACAGCACCTTGCGCTCCACGCGCTGCAGTTTCAGGTCGGCCACGGCCGTCTTCTTCGCCTGCGGGTCGATGGCGATCACGGTGGCGTTGCGCGCAGCGCTCTTGCTCACGTAGCTGGTGTCGCCGTCGACCTTCACGCCCACGAGGTAGGGCATGTCGCTGACCAGCGTCTGCGCCTCGGCCGACACACTGCGCCCGCCCTCGGGCTCGAAGGCCTTGGCCAGCACGTGCACCTGGTAGGTGGCGGCGTCGAAGCGCGACAGGCGCAGGTCGAACTCGGCCTTGCCTTCGGCGCTGGTCTGCACGCTGCCCAGGTCGTCGACCTGTTTCTCGGCGGCGCGCTGCGGGTCGAAGAAGGCGTAGTCGGTGAACGCGCGGAACACCGGGAAGCCGGGGCTCAGGGTGAGCGTGCCCTCGACCTTGCGGTCGGGCGCGGGCGTGCCGAAGAGGTTCTGCACGTCGATGAGCGCCTTCAGGTCCTTGGGCTTGACCCAGCCCTCGGCGATCTCGCTGCTGAGCTTGGCCGTGACCTTGGTGCGGTCGGGCAGGAACTCCTGCACCTTCACCGTGGTGCTGCCGATCAGCAGGCCCTCGACCTCGGGCGCGCCAGGCGACGACTCGCGCGGCAGGTAGAGGTTGACGGTGTAGTTGCCGGTGGGCGAGCTGTCCTGCGTGGTGTGGGCGATTTCCGCGGCGCCGCCGGGGCCGAGCTTGAGCTTTTCGCGGCGCACGCTGAGGCCGCGCGCGTCGATGATCTCGGCCTCCAGCGGCAGGTCGCGCAGCGACGTGGCCCAGTTGCCGGCCTTGACCATCATCGCGATGTGCATGGTGTCGCCGGGGCGGTAGATGCCGCGGTCGCTGAACACATAGGCCGTCATCTGGTTCGGCACGCCGGCCGCGCGCAGGCCGCCGACGTCGAAGCGCGAGATGTCGAGCGTGCGGTCCGTGCGGTTGAAGGGCAGGAAGCTCAGGTCGCCGTCCTTGCGCACCACCAGCACCACGGGTGCCTTCTCGCGCTGGAAGCCCGCCAGGTTGGGCAGCTTCGCGGCGCCGGTGGCGTCGGTGGCCTGCGAAGCGACGATCATGCCGTTGCGGCCCCACACCTCGACCAGCGCACCGGCCACGGGCTGGCCGCTGGCGATGCTCTGCACGAACACGTCGCGCGTGCCGTCGAGCGACTTCTTGGCGACGATGCCCAGGTCGGTGACGAGCACCAGGCGCTGGTCCTTCTGGTCGGCGGGGTTGCCGCTTTCGGAATTGCCTTCCTGGTCGGATTCGGACTGGCCCTGTTGTTCTTCTTCGGACTGCGCCTGCTCGGCGTCGCCCTCGGGCACCTTCTCTTTCTTGGCCGCGGGGTCGTAACCCTGCACCTTGAGCAGGAACACACCGCGCCGGTCGGCCACGTCGCTGCGCAGGTACTCGGCGAAGTCGACGGTTTCGTAGTGCGCCTTGCCGGCGGGAATGCTGAGCGGGATCTCCTTCTGGAAGCGGTCGACCAGGTTGTCCGACTGCAGGCCGCCGTAGAACTGCGGGTGCGCGAAGTCGCCGTTGGTCTGCGTCACCAGGTGCTGCAGCTGCTGCGGCAGCAGGCGGCCGATTTCCAGGCGGATGCCGGGCAGGTCGCGCACGAGGATCGGCAGCTTGCGTTCGCCCGACAGCGCGAGCAGCGAGCCCTGGCTCATGATGGTGAGTTCGGGCGCGAAGGTCTTGAGCAGCACCACGTCTTGCCGCGAGGCGCCGAGCTGGTAGCCACCGGGCGTCTTCAGGCCCTTGGCCACGCGCACCAGCAGGTAGCGGCCGCCCTCGGCCTGGGGCATGCGGAAGCTGACGAGTTCGGTCACTTCGCGTTCGCTGGCAATGGGCTGCAGGTTGATCTTCCTGGCGCGGCGCAGCACGGCGTCGGTGATCTTCGCGGCGTTGGCGGACCAGTCGAACTTCTCGTCGGCGTCGCCCTTGGCTTCTTCGGTGGCGGGCAGCAGCCAGGCCTGCACCACGCGCGCCATTTCGCGCTCGTGCACCGGCATCGAGGCGGTGACGTGCATCACGTGCTCGGGCTCGCCGTTCTCACCGGTGACGATGGTGGGCTCGACGCTGGCAATGGCCAGGCTGAAGAGGCCGGGGATGTCGACCGCGCGCGAGATGTCGCCGCGCTGCGCCGGGCCGCCCTTCTGCGCGACGGTGCCGGCCGTGAGGCTGAGCACCACGGGGCGCGTCTTCTCGGGAACGGGCAGGGGCTCGGACTGCAGCGTGGCGTTCAGGCGCAGCTTGTCGTAGCTCACGGTGAACTTCTCGCTGGCGCACTTGCCCACGCTGAAGAACGAGCTGCTGCAGGCCTGGTCGTAGGTCAGCACCAGGCGCTTTTCGAACTCGGCCGTGTTGACGGGGTGCGAGAAGCGCACCTGGAAGAGGGCGCGGCGCACGTTGGCCTGCACGGGATCTTGATAGAACTCGGCGCCGGCGATCTGGGCGGTGAATTCGGGGGAGGTGAACTCGTACTTGCGCAGTTCCATCTCGATGTGCGGCGCGAGCGCGTTGCGGGCGAGTTGCACCTTGTAGGGCTGGCCGATGGGCCAGTCTTGCGTGGGCTGGAATTCGAGCCGGTCCTGCTTGATCCACGTCCAGTGGCCGGCGATGGCGGGCTCGATGGTGATGCCGGTCGCTTCCTTGCCGATGCGCTCGATGGGCGCGACGGAGGCGGAAAAACCCATGACGAAGGGGTTGGGCCCCTTGTCGAACTCGATCTGCGTGCGCTGCGGCGGCGCGATCTTGGCCGTGGCCACGACGGGTTCGACGCGGTCGGGCGTGAGGCCGTGCCACCACTTCATGATCTGCGGGCTGGCAAGCCACGCGCCCGCCAGGAGCAGCAGGAGCAGCAACAGCCAGGCGAGCCGCTGCTGCAGCCACTGCAGGCCGAGCAGCACGAAGGCGCCCGCGATGCGCAGCCACCCCGGGGGTCGCCAGGAACCGATGAGCCCACGGGCCAGTGGACGCAGGAAGCCGAGCACGCGGCCCAGTCCTGAGAAGAGCACGTCGCTCAGCGACGCGAGTTTTCGATTGGCGACTTGAAGCATGGAAGCTCCCCCGATGTCTTTTGTTGGCGCCTGGCAGTTTGCTGGCGCTCTGTGAAGGGATGGCGCTGTGTGTGAAGTCTTCGTGAAAAGTGCACAGGAGGCATTCGCAGGGTGCGCGCCGCGCCGCCTCAGAACGGCAACTGCGGCTTGTTCACCATCAGATAGAACACCACGACCATCGCCACGAAGGCCGGATAACCCAGCAGTTCCCAATAGCGCTGGTAGCGCGCATACAGCGGCGGCAGCGGCGCGGCGTCACGGAGCGCCTGCGCGGCGAGCGCGGCCATGCGGATCTGCAGCCACACCACCGGCAGCCAGCACAGGCCCGCGAACACGAACAGCCCCAGCGACACCGCAAGCCACGGCGTCGACATCGGCCAGCCGGCCATGTGCGCGAGCGCGAAGCCGGTGGCGGGCTGCAGGATGACGGTGGGCGTGGTGAACCACCAGTCGGCGCGCACCACCAGCCGGCTCACCACCGCCTGCGCGGGCACGCTGCCGCTGCGGTTGGTGAAGAACATGTAGAACGCCGACCCCAGCCCGGTGCCGACCATCAGCACGCTGGAGACGATGTGCAGCCACTTGAGGACGAGGTAGGTGTTCATGGCGTCGCGCGTCGGTAAAGGTGCCAGAGCAGGGCGGCGATGGGCAGGTTCTTGAGCAGCGGGCCGAGCGGGTGCAGCCACAGGGAGGGCTGGAGTACGGTCGCGACGAAGGTCATTGCAAGCATCAGCGCGAGTGCGGCGGCGTAGCTGGCGCGGCCCGGCCAGCGCCACAGCGCGATGCCGACGAGCAGGTCCGCCGCGGCACCGCCGACGATCAACAGCTGCACCAGCCACGACGGCGATGCGATGCCCGCCGCCGCCAGCACTTCGCGGCTCTGGCCGTTCAGCTCGACGAGGCTGGCGACGGCGGTGAAAAGCCATACGGCAACGAGGCTCGCGCGCAGCAGGCCGTCTGTCTCGCCGGCGGCGCGCGTCATGCGGCGGCGCCTTCGTCGATCACGTCCGTCACCATGCCCCAGCGCGCGAACTCGGGGTCGAACGCCGCGAGGGTGAGCAGGCCGGCGCAGGCGTGTGCGCCAACCGGCAACGCCTCGCCGCGCGCGAGGCGGCGGGCCAGCAGGATCGCGGCCATGCAGGGGATCTCTGGGCCGTGGTTGTCGTCGGCGGCAATGTGCCAGGCGCGGCGCGCGGCGCGGCCCGTTGCGTCGGTGCCCTCGACACGCACGACCATGCCACCCAGCGCGGTGCCGAGCGCATCGAACACGCGGCCCGTCGAATGCAGCAGCGGCGCCAGCTTTTGCGGCGCGGGCAGCAGGCCCTGGCGGTGCAGGAAGGCCAGGAACGCGAAGGCCTGCTGCGAGAGCCCGACTTCGAGCGCGGCACGGAACATGACCGACTGCACGCCCGCATAGCGCGCGGGAAAGAGTTCGAGATCGGGAATGTCGCAGAGCGCGCCACGGCGCGGCTTCATGCGCGCGAACGCGACCTTCACCGGGTTCGCCCAGCCGGGCTGCTCGGTCCAGCGGCCGTGCTGCCAGACGCGGATCGGCGCGCCGCAGTAGGCGAGCACGCCGGCCAGCGTGGCCTCGCCGCGCGGCGCGCCTTGCGCGGGGGCGATGCAGATGTCGATGCCGCCGATGCCCTGCCAGCCGTTCGCCAGATGGTCCACCACGGCGGACGACAGCGCCGGCACCGTGCTGGCGCCGCTGATGCCCGTGCGGCCGGCGTCGCGAAACGCCGTGTCGAGCGCGGCCGGAAAGTCGCACACGAAGCGGCGGCCGTCGGCCAGGTCGATGTAGTGCGCGCCCGCCGCCGCGACGGCTTGCGGCACGCGGTAGTCCTGGTTCTGGAACGGGCCGGCGGTGTGGATCACGAGCGCAACGCCGAGTTGGCGCAGCGTGCCCGCGAGATCGGGCGCCTGCACGTCGATGCGCACGCCGCGCGCGCCGCCACCGAGCGTTTCGGCGAATGCGGTGGCGCGCCGCGCATCGCGCCCGGCCACCAGCAGCGCGATGTTCGCGTCGCCAGCCAGCGCGCGGCAGATGCGCGCGCCGAAGTTGCCGTAGCCGCCGAGCACCAGCGTCTTCATGCGCGTGCTCATGCCGTGGCCGCGTCCGTACCCGCGACGTGGCCGCGCGTGAATGCTTCCTCGAAGATCGAATAGCCCGACCAGTCCGCATGCGCGAAGGACAGCCGCCCCGCGACGACGCTGCCGCGATGCGCCGCATCGGGCGCGCTGTGCTGCGAGCCGATCTGCGCGAGCAGGCCCGGGCCGGGAATGGACATGGCGTGCCCGTAGCGCGTGATCTCGATACGCGTGGCGAGCGCGGGCAGGTCGGGGTGCGGCACCGACAGCTCGGCGAGCAGGTCGTCGCGCCAGCCGGTCCACGGGCGGTCGAGCAGCAGGCGGCGGCCATCGGTGGTGTCGTACTGGCTCGGGCCCAGCGGGCGGTACCAACTGAGCACGGTGCCGCGCGGCGTGGGGTCGAGCGTCTGGTGGCGCGCGTCGACATAGCCGAGGCCGCGCGTGCCGTAGACCACGTTGTCCCAGCTGGGCGCGGCGCCGTGCCGGTCGGCGAGCGGGCCGCGCAGGTGAATGTTGGCCACGAGCCAGGGCGCGTAGCGCACATGGGCGGCGGCGTTCTTCAGCACCTGCGGCGGGTTCTCGACCACGCGCGCGGCGATGAACACCGGCAGCGCGACGATGCAGCGCTCGGCCTGCCAGCGCACCAGCGATTTCGTGGCCGCGTCCCACACGTCGACCTCGACGCCGCCGCGCACGTCGGCGATGCGCGTGACGACCTGGCCCGTGCGCAACCGGTCGCCGAGCGGCTTGGCCAGCTGCTTCGTGAGCCAGCCGTTGCCCTCGGGCCAGGTGAGGATGCCGTCGCGCTCGGGGCTCGAGTCGTTGACGCTGCCGGTCGGGTCGCCGGGCGCATGAAAGCCGTGGCGGCTTGCGAAGTAGTGAATGCCGGCCCAGGCCGACACGTGGTCGATGCCGGCGCCGTAGTCGTCGCGGCAGCAGTAGTCGAGGTACCAGCGCAAGTGCGCGTCGCTGAAGCCCTCGCTGTCGAGCCAGCGCGCGAAGCTCAGCGCGTCGAGCGCCAGAAGCTCGGGCGTGACCGCGACCTTGAGCGTGGGAATGGCGAAGTGCGCCGCGTGCTGCAGCGCGTCGATGCGCTGCGCGAACTTGCGGTACTGCGCGAGCGTGCCCTCGCCGACACCATGCACGGGCAAGAGGCCGTCCTGCCATTCGCCGTGGAAGAACAGCCGTTCCTGCGGGCTGTGGCAAAGCGTGATCTCGTCGTATTCCCAGCGGCCCGCCACGCGGCGGCGCAGGCCGAGTTCCTCGAGCAGGTCCTGCACCTCGCGCGCGTCGTCGCCGGGCACCGGCAGGTAGTGGGCGCCGAGCGGGCAGGCGATGCCGTTGACCATGCCGCCGCGCGCATTGCCGCCGGCGGTGTCTTCGAGTTCGAGCAGTGCGAAGTCTTCGATGCCCGCAAGGCGAAGCCCGCGCGCCGCCGCGAGGCCCGCGACGCCGCCGCCGGCAATGACGACGCGCGTGCGCTTCACCACGGCGGGCGCCGCGCTTTTCAGCGCGCCGTCACGCATCGCGTGGCCGCGCGTGACGTCGATGCCGGTGAAGCCGCCTTCGATGGGCGGAGGCGGCGCTTCGCAGCCGGCGAGCGCGAGAGCGCCCGCCGCACCTGCCGCCACGCCGAGGAATTCGCGACGCTGCATGGCCAGGCTAGTGCGCCATGACCTTGCCCCACTCCTGCTCATAGGTGGTGACGAGGATCTGGTTCGACAGCCGGTTCACTTCGGTGGGCACGCGCGCCATGTCGAGCGGAAAGTCGAACATCAGCGGCAGCGTGGAAGGCGACAGGAAGCGCAGGCCCGGCGGCAGCGCATCGGGCATGCGGTACGGCCGGCGGCTCGCGATGATGTAGCCCCACTCGCCGAAGCTGGGCACGTGCGCGTGGTACGGCGTGGCCGTGAGGCCCACCGATTCGATGGTGGTCGCCACGGTCCAGTAGCTCTTGCGCGCCACCAGCGGCGAGGTGGTCTGGATCACCGCGTAGCCGCTGGCCGACAGGCGCTTTTCGAGCAGCGCGTAGAAGCTGTTGGTGTAGAGCTTGCCGATGGCGAAGTTGGTCGGGTCGGGGAAGTCGACCACGATCACGTCGAACATGTCGCCGGGCTGCTGCAGCCACTGGAAGGCGTCGGTGTTGACGATCTTCACCTTGGGCGACGAGAGCGAATGGCCGTTGAGCGTGGCCAGCGTTTCATGCTCGGTGAAGAGCTTGGTCATGTTCGGGTCGAGCTCCACAAGCGTGACCGACTCGACCGACGGGTACTTGAGGATTTCGCGCACGGCCATGCCGTCGCCGCCGCCGAGCACCGCGACCTTCTTCGGCGCGCCTTGCGCGGCCATCACCGGGTGCACCAGCGCCTCGTGATAGCGGTACTCGTCGCGCTCGGCGAACTGCAGGTTGCCGTTCAGGAACAGCCGGTGCCCGAGCAGCCCGCGCGTGACCACGATGCGCTGGTAGGGCGAGGTGGCGCTGAACACGATGTGGTCCTGGTAGAACTTGTCTTCGGCCAGCGTGGTGATGTGGTCGGCCCAGACAAAGCCCGCGAGCAGCGCGGCCAGCGACAGGAAGCAGGCCAGTGCATGCGCGCCGATGCGGCGCAGTTCATGGCGGAACAGCCATAGCGCCCACACCGCCACTGCGGCGTTCATGAAGCCGAACAGCAGGCCGGTGCGGATCATGCCCAGCTGCGGCACCAGGATGAGCGGGAACGCCACCGACACGGCGAGCGCGCCGAGGTAGTCGAAGGTCAGCACCTGCGACACCAGGTTCTTGAGCACGATGTTGCGCTTCAGGATGCGCATCACCAGCGGAATCTCCAGGCCCACGAGCGTGCCTACGACCATCACGAGGCCGTACAGCAGCAGCCGGAAGGCGCCCGGCACATAGGCATTGGCCAGGAACAGGATCGCCGGCAGCGCGCCGCCGATCAGCGCGACCATCAGCTCGATGCGAAGAAAGTGCGCCGGCAGCTGGCGATCGAAGTAGCGCGAGAGCCAGGAGCCCACGCCCATCGCGAACAGGTAGGTGCCGATGATGGTGCTGAACTGCAGCACCGAGTCGCCGAGCAGGTAGCTGCTCAGCGCGGCCGCGCTCAGTTCGTAGACCAGCCCGCAGGCGGCGACCACGAACACGCTGGCCAGCAGCGCGACTTCGACGGGTTGCGGCCCCCGCGCATCCGGGGTGCGCGCGGGCAAGGCCGCGTCGCTCAATGGATTGCTGCGGCGACGATGATGCTGATACCCAAGCTCATCGCGGCAACCACCAGCCCCAGCGCCACGTTCTGCTTCTCGACGATCTCGCCCCACAGGTCATAGGGCGTGATCTTGTCGATGATCAGGAAGCAGAGCCAGAAGATCACGACGCCGATCAGCGCGTACACGAGCGATCCGAGGACCACGCCCGGTTTCAGCCATTCAAATCCCATGGGGACCTCCAGTCGTAGTAGTAAGAGACATCACGCGCATCTTCGTCATTTGTGGCCGCCGCCGCTCGAATAACCGCCGTAGGAGCCGCCCGAGCTGCGCGAGCCGCCCGACGAGCCGCCACTGCTGCTGCAGGTGCTCAGGATGATCAGCAGGATGATGATCACCACGATGATGAGGATGATGGTGCCGCAGCCCATCTTCGAGGCGGCCGCGCTCACGGGCAGCGCGTCGGCGCGCTTGAACATGTCCTTCTTGGCGTCGAGCTTGAACGCCGTGGCGACCACGCCGCTGTCCAGCTTGATGCCCGACGACCACGTGAGCTCGTTGGCCGAGCGCTCCATCGACAGCAGCGCGGGGCCGCTGGCGAAGTCGCGGTTGAAGGTTTTCTGCCCGCGCTCGACCTGCCAGTAGAACTCGCCCGCCACGTAGCTGGTCTCGGCGTTGTAGGCGTACTGCTGCTGGTAGCGCTTGTTGAGGTAGGTGGCGGTGCTGCCGTTCTCGGCCATCACCGGCGCGCCGGTGGTGGGCTTGACGAGGCTCCAGCCGTCTTCGGCGTCGACCAGGAAGCTGAAGCCGCGCTTCTTGTTGTAGAGCAGGTACTCGTCCCAGCCGAACTGCTCGTCGTCGCCGGGTTCGGTGCCCATGCGGTGCTGGAAGCCGACCACCTGCCACTGCGCGCCCTGCAGCTGGCCCATGGCGCCCAGCGCGATGAGCGGGCGCACGGGTTCGTCCTGCGTGGCGTGCTTGAGCTCGCCGCCGATGCCTTGCGACAGGTCGATGATGCTGTTGCACGAGCGGCAGGTGATGCTCTTGCTGTCGGCCAGGTTGACGGTGACGGGCGAGCCGCAGTTGGGGCAGTTGAAGCTGCGGCCCTTTTCGTCCTTGGCGGATTCCTCGCGCAGGCCGGTGAGCTGCAGGTCTTCGAGTTGCACCGAGCGCCCGAGGTACGAGGTGGGCGGCTGCGTGCCGTAGTCGAGGCTGAGCACCAGCCCCTTGTCGTTGCGCAGCTCGACCATCGCGAAGGGGCGGCCCAGTTCGGGCAGGTGCGGCAGTTCGCCCTGCGCCGAGGTCAGCGCGACCTGTTCGTTCGACGAGACGGTGTAGCTCTGGCCGTTGAAGGCGCTGGTGGCGCCCACGCGCAGTTCGCCGGGCGGCGGCGCGGCGCGCTGCAGCTCGAGCGGCAGCGCGAAGACGTAGGCGCCGTTGTCCTCGCTGAGGATGCCGGTGCGGTCGCCGTCGAGCGCGGCGATCCACTCGGTCCAGCGGCCGCCGGGGTAGGTGTACTGCAACCGGCCGATCAGGGTGAACGGCTTGTCCTGGATGCGGCCCGCGGCAAACAGCTGCAACGGGCTGAAGTCGTCGAACAGCTCGGCCATCTTGCCGGTGCGCGCGAGCGTGTCGCCCTGGCGCACGACGGTGCTCTGGCAGTAGGGGCAGACCGCATGCGTCGATTGCGCCGAGCGGAATTCGACCGGCGCGCCGCAGCCGGGGCAGGGCGCGCGGTAGTAGCGTTGGTTGCCGGTTTCCTCAGCCATGGCGCACAGCTGGAAACACGACGAACAAGGCGGGGGATACCGCGGAACCGGCTATGCCGGGCCGCTGGTATCGCCCCCTGCAAGGGGGGAGGAGAAGCGACACGAAGTGCGCGAAGCTGGGGGTTAGACCAGCTTCTTCAGCAGTTCGACCTTCTTGGCGTCGAACTCTTCCTGCGTCAGGATGCCCTTGGTCTTGAGTTCGCCGAGCTTCTCGAGCGTGGTCATCACGTCGGTGGGGCTCACCACGGCCACGGCCGGTTGCTGCTGCGTGGCGGCCGCCTGGGCCGCCGCGTTCGGGCTCAGGCCCTGCGCGAGGTTCTGCGCCAGCACCTGGCCCAGCGCCACGCCGGCGCCCAGGCCCATGGCGTCGCCCGCGATGCCGCCGCCACCCGCCGCGCCTTCGGCGAACTTGGGAATGGCCTGCGCCGTCTGGTACTGCATGAACTTGCCCATGTCGTTGCCGACCATGCCCATGCCGATCTTCTGGTCGAGGATCTTCTGCAGCTCTTCGGGCAGCGAGACGTTCTGGACCGTGATGTTCTCGAGCTTGATGCCGATCTTCTCGAACTCGGGCACCAGTTGCGCGGCCAGCGCCTGCGCGAACTGGATCTGGTTGGCCGCCAGGTCGAGGAAGGGCACGCCGCTGGAAGCGATGGCGTTGCTGATGTTCTGCAGCACCAGGCCGCGCAGCTGGCCGTCGAGGTCGGCCACCGAATAGATGTCGCGCGTGCCCGAGATTTCGGTGTGGAACAGCTTGGCATCGCCGATGCGGAAGCTGTAGTTGCCGAAGGCCCGCAGACGCACGGCGCCGAAGTCCTTGTCGCGGATGGTGATCGGCTGGGGCGTGCCCCACTTCTGGTCGACCTGCTGGCGGGTGCTGAAGAAGTAGACGTCGCTCTTGAAGGGGGACTCGAAGAGCTTGTCCCAGTTCTTCAGGTACGTGAGCACGGGCAGCGTCTGCGTCGTGAGCTTGTACATGCCGGGGCCGAACACGTCGGCCACCTTGCCTTCGTTGACGAAAACCGCCACCTGCGATTCGCGAACGGTGAGCGAGCCACCGTTCTGGATTTCCATGTCCGCCATCGGGAAACGCCAGGCCAGCGTGCCATCGCCGGTCTCGGTCCACTGGATGATGTCGATGAACTGTTTCTTGATGAAATCCATCAGGGCCATGGTTGCTCCTCTTCAGGTTTTTTCAGGTTTTGTCCGAACTGTGCATATTGCCACAGCGACTTGACGGCGCGCCCGTGCTTTTGGTCATGGGTGACCCCACCCATGCGGCGTATGGCCTCTGCCCAGGGCATGCCGAAGCGAGGTCTACAATCGGCGCCCCCAGAAGAAGCGCCACCAGGAGCTACAGGCACATGTCCGATTCGACCCCCTCGACCCCTTCGACGTCCTCGACTCCCACGCCCGAAGACAAACGCGCCGAGCTGCGCCGTGCCGCCCTCGAGTACCACGAGTTTCCCGTTCCCGGCAAGATCGCCATCGCGGCGACCAAGCAGATGGTCAACCAGCGCGACCTGTCGCTGGCCTACTCGCCCGGCGTGGCCGCGCCCTGCGAGGAAATCGTCAAGGACCCGGCCAACGCGTTCAAGTACACCTCGCGCGGCAACCTGGTCGGCGTGATCAGCAACGGCACCGCCGTGCTGGGCCTGGGCGACATCGGCCCGCTGGCCTCCAAGCCGGTGATGGAAGGCAAGGGCGTCCTGTTCAAGAAGTTCGCCGGCGTCGACGTGTTCGACATCGAGATCGACGAGAAGGACCCGGTCAAGCTGGTCGAGATCATCGCGTCGCTGGAGCCGACCTTCGGCGCCATCAACCTGGAAGACATCAAGGCCCCGGACTGCTTCTACGTGGAGCGCGAGCTGCGCAAGCGCATGAAGATCCCGGTGTTCCACGACGACCAGCACGGCACGGCCATCACCGTGGCGGCGGCCATGGTCAACGGCCTGAAGGTGGCGGGCAAGAACATCGCCGAGGTCAAGCTGGTGACCTCGGGCGCGGGCGCCGCGGCGCTGGCCTGCCTGAACCTGCTGCTCAAGGTCGGCCTGAAGCGCGAGAACGTGTTCGTCACCGACCTGGCCGGCGTGGTCTACGAAGGCCGCGAAGAGCTGATGGACGACGACAAGCGCCAGTACATGCAAAAGACCGACATGCGCAAGCTGTCGGAGGTGATCGTCGGCGCCGACGTGTTCCTCGGCCTGTCGGCCGGCGGCGTGCTGAAGGCCGACATGGTCGCGAAGATGGCGTCCAAGCCCGTGATCTTCGCGCTGGCCAACCCGAACCCCGAAATCGCGCCCGAAGACGCCCACGCGGTGCGCGACGACGTGATCATGGCCACCGGCCGCACCGACTACCCGAACCAGGTCAACAACGTCCTGTGCTTCCCGTACATCTTCCGCGGCGCGCTCGACTCGGGCGCGACCACGATCACCGACGAAATGGAAATCGCCGCGGTGCACGCCATTGCCGACCTGGCGCAGGCCGAGCAGAGCGAGCGCGTGGCCGCCGCCTACGTCGGTGAAAAGCTGTCGTTCGGCCCCGAATACCTGATTCCGAAGCCCTTCGATCCGCGCCTGATGATGAAGATCGCGCCGGCCGTGGCCAAGGCCGCCGAGGAAAGCGGCGTCGCCACGCGGCCGATCAAGGACATGGACGCCTACCGCGACAAGCTGCAGAGCTTCGTCTACGCCTCGGGCACCACGATGAAGCCGATCTTCGAGACCGCCCGGCGCGCCTCGAAGAAGCGCGTGGCGTACTGCGAGGGCGAGGAAGAGCGCGTGCTGCGCGCCGCGCAGATCGTGGTCGACGAGGGCATCGCCCGCCCGACGCTGATCGGGCGCCCGGCCATCATCGCCCAGCGCATCGAGAAATTCGGCCTGCGGCTGCGCGAAGAGTTCGACTACGACGTGGTCAACGTCGAGCAGGACCATCGCTACCGCGACTTCTGGCAGACCTACCACCGCATGACCGAGCGCAAGGGCATCACGGCCCAGGTCGCGAAGATCGAGATGCGCCGCCGCCTCACGCTGATCGGCGCGATGCTGCTGCACAAGGACGAGGTCGACGGCATGATCTGCGGTACCTGGGGCACCACGCTGATCCACCTGCACTACATCGACCAGGTGATCGGCAAGCGCCCCGGCGGCTGCGAAAGCACGCCGCAGGACGTGCCGGTGTACGCCTGCATGAACGGCCTGCTGCTGCCCGACCGCCAGGTGTTCCTGGTCGACACGCACGTCAACTACGACCCCTCGCCCGAGGAACTGGCCGAGATCACCACGATGGCGGCCGAGGAAATGATGCGTTTCGGCCTGAAACCGAAGGCCGCGCTGCTGTCGCATTCGAACTTCGGCACCAGCAACGAGCCCAGCGCCATCAAGATGCGCAAGACGCTCGACCTGCTGCGCGTGCAGGCGCCCTGGCTCGAGGTGGACGGCGAAATGCACGGCGACGTGGCGCTGGACAGCAAGCAGCGCGCGGTCGTCATGCCGCACAGCGCGCTGGCGGGCGATGCCAATCTGTTGGTTTTTCCGAACATCGACGCGGCGAACATTTCGTACAACCTGCTCAAGACGGCCGCCGGCGGCAACATCGCCATCGGCCCGGTTCTGCTCGGCGCGGCCAAACCTGTGCACATTCTCACGGCCAGCGCGACTGTTCGCCGGATCGTGAACATGACAGCCTTGACCGTGGCTGACGCAAACGCCGAAAGGTAGGCGCTTCGGCGAGAGTGGCCGCCAACTTAAATTGCCATTCGAAGCCCCTGCGACTGCTCAAACTTTGAGCAGTCGCTTGCTATTTTCGCCAGCGTGGTGCACACTCGCGGGCTTGAATTTGCGGGTTAACCCCGAGGTTGAACGCCAATTCGAATCCCCCGCTCTTTTCTTGTGGTGCCCCATGGCGGCTTACGCCTCGATCACGTCCTCTGTCACAAAGTTTGCGCTTACCAGCCTGATGCTGGTCGCGTTGACGACCGGGGCCGAGGCCCGAGGATGGTTCGGCGCAGGAAAAACGTCCGCCGAGGAAACAATTGCACTGTCCGACTTGCCGGTGCAAGGCCAGCAGACCTACCAGGCCATTCTCGGCGGCGGTCCGTTCCGCTACGAAAAAGACGGCGTTGTATTTGGCAATCGCGAGCGTCTCCTGCCTGCGGCACGCCGTGGCCACTACCGCGAGTACACGGTGCAAACGCCCGGCTCGCGCAATCGTGGTGCACGCCGGATCGTCTGCGGCGGTGAACAGCGCACGGCGCCCGAGGCCTGCTGGTACACGGCGGACCACTACGCGAGTTTCAGACGGATTGCACCATGAGCGATGAAAACGACCTGAGCGGCGCCCCGAAGCGCCCCGAAGAAATGATGATGACTATGGAAAGACCAGCGGAGATGACCTTATCCCTTCGTGCCGTACGCCCGAACATCGTGCAATCGATCCGCGCGTTCCGCGTGAACGACCTGCAGGACGCTGCCAACGCAGCCGGCCAGCACTTCCTGTATGCCAACCTGGGCAACGCCCAGACCAAGCAGGACGTGCTCGACCTGATCGCGCAGCAGTTCACGTTCCCGGCCCACTTCGGGAAGAACTTCGACGCGCTGTACGACTGCATGACCGACCCGTTGCATAAATCGGGCCCGCAGCCGGGTTTCGTCATCGTGCTGGAACAGATTCCGGCCAATGCCAAGTTCGACAAGGAAGCGCGCGAGCAGCTGCTCGACATCTTCCGCGACGCCTCGGACTACTGGGGCGATCGCAAGGTCCCGTTCCGCTGCTTCTATTCTTTTCTGTAGCCCGTTCTGCATCTACCAGCCAAGCAGAACGGGCGAACGAGGCTCAGCCGAACGCTGAAACCCTCGATGGCATCGAAGTCAAGAGCACGACCGCAACCGCGGAAGCAAGCGCCAGCACCGAGCCGGCCGCGAAAAAATGCCGACCGACAAACTGGTCGACGTTTCGCCGCTCGCCTTGCGCATGAGCAGCCCGTTCAACGCGGGTTACTGGCTCGCCGCCGCATAAGCGCCGGCGCATAGGGCCGCAATCGGCCCGCCAAAAAGAAAGCCCGTCGTCGACGGGCTTTTTTCATGGGGCAACGGCCTGGGCCAAAGCGACGTATTCGTCGACGGGCACTTCCTCGGCCCGCCGCTGGACATTGAATTCGCCCGAAAAACCGTGCGCCTCCAGCCACTTGCCCAGCGTGTGGCGCAGCAGCTTGCGACGCTGGCTGAAGGCCACCTGCACGATCTCGCCCAGGCGGGCGGCATCGACCGCCGGCGGCGTGGCGAGCGGCACCATCCGCACCACGGCGCTGTCCACGCGCGGCGGCGGGTCGAAGCTCTCGGGCGGCACGAACAGCACGTTCGCCATGTCGTAGCGCCACTGCAGCATCACGCTCAGGCGACTGTAGTCTGAGGTGGCGGGCTTGGCCACCATGCGGTCGATCACCTCCTTTTGCAGCATGAAATGCTGGTCGGCGATCAGATGGGCATAGCCCAGCAGGTGGAACAGGATGGGGGTGGAGATGTTGTAGGGCAGGTTGCCCACCACGCGCAGCGGTTTGGCGGGAAAGCGCGCGGCCAGTTCGGCGAAGTCGACCTTCAGCACGTCGGACTCGATCACCTCGAGCTGCGCGTGCTCGCGCAGGCGCTTGGCGAGGTCGCGGTCGAGCTCGATCACGGTCAGCCGGCCGAGCCGCTCGACCAGCGGCTGCGTCAGCGCGGCAAGCCCCGGCCCGATCTCGACCATGGCATCGCCCGGCTGCGGCGCGATCTCGCGCACGATCGCATCGATGATTCCCCCATCGGACAGAAAGTGCTGTCCGAACCGCTTCCTGGCAATGTGTGCCATCGGATCAGGATTGCGGCGGTTCGCGGTACTCGACGTAGGCGCGGGCGCGCACTTCCTGCACCCAGGTGGAGAAGGCTTCCTCGACGCGCTTTTCGCGCAGCGCGGCCCGCGCGGCTTCGCGCTGCTCGGACTGGCTCAGCTTGGCGTCGCGGCGACCTTCCACCTGGATCAGGTGCACGCCGAAGCGCGACACCACGGGATCGCTGATCTGGCCGGGGGAGAGCCGGTCCATGGCTTCCTCGAACTCGGGCACGAACTGGCCGGGGCGCGACCAGCCGAGCTCGCCGCCTTCCTTGGCACTGGCGTCCTGCGAGTTGTCGCGGGCCAGGCCGGCGAAATCGGCCGTGCCGGCCTGCAGGCGGCGCTTGAATTCCGCCAGCTGTGCAACGGCCTGCGCCGTGGTGCGCTTGGGGTCGTTGAGCAGCAGGATGTGGCGCACCTGCGTCTGCGTGACGGTCGCGTCCGCCGAGCCCAGCTGCGACTTGGCCAGGACCTTCAGCACATGGAAGCCGGCACTGGAGCGCACGGGCCCGGCAATGCCGTTCACCGCGGTCGATTGCACGGCATCGACGAACAGCGGCGGGTAGCGGTCGGCGGTGCGCATGCCGATGGCGCCGCCGTTTTCACGGTCGGGCGAATCGGAGTTCTCGCGCACCAGCTTGGCGAAGTCTTCGCCGGCGCGGGCGCGCTGGGCGATGCTCTGCGCCTTCTGCTGGGCCGTGGCGATCTGGGCATCGGTGGCGGTCTCGGGCAGGGCGACGAGCACTTGCGCCAGGTTCAGGTTCTGCAGCGCCGCGTTCTTGACGCTCACGTTGCGCTGGTCGACGAGGTATTCGTCAGCCTCGGAATCGCTGACCTTGACCTTCGCCTCGACCTCGCGGTCACGCAGGCGCGTGAGCAGCAGCTGGTCGCGCAGGTCGCTGCGGAATTCCGGCTGCGAGATGCCTTCGGCCGCCACGCGGCGGCGCAGTTCGGTCAGGCTGATTTCATTCTGGCGCGCCACCGTCTGCTCAGCCTGGTCGACCGCCACGTCGTCGACCTTGATGCCGTTTTCCTTGGCCAGCTGCAACTGGGCGCGCTCGGTGATCAGGCGGTCGAGCACGAGCCGCGTGAGTTCGTTGCGCGGCACGCGTTCGGCGTCCGGATTTTCCTTGACCAGACGATCCACCCGCTTCAGCACGTCGGTGTTGGTGATCGGCTCCGAGTTGACCAGCGCGACGATGAACTCCGCCGCGCGTTGTGTCGGCACCGCGGCGGGCGCGGTCGACGGACGCGCCGCCGGCGGCCCGAGGCGCGGACCGGCGCGCATGATGTCCGTGATGCCGCCGCCGGAGCGGAAGCCTTGCGCGCCCGCCGTTGCAGCCATTGCCGCGAGGCAGCCCAGGGTGATGATGGAACGGATGTGTTTCATGGCGTAGCTCAGTCAGTCGTCTCAGTCGTAATTGGTGAAGCGGCTTGGTGCTTCGCCCGGTTGGCGCAGGGGTTCGTAGCGCTGGATGTTCTGCCGCAAGGCCTGCATCGGGCTGGAGCCGATGCTGGAGAAGCCGACAAATTCGAGCTGGAACATGATGCGGGTGTTCGCCGTCACCAGGCCGGTGGTGGTGCGTTGCAGCACCACGCGGCCGATCCAGCAGCAGCCGTCGTACTCGAAGCCGAGCACGCCGTCGGTGAGCTTCTTGTCCTGCAGGCTGTAGTTCAAGCGACCGACCGCATACCAGCGTCCGCCGCCCTGGCCCTTGCCGGGCCCCAGGTTCTTGCCCTTGTCGCCCCAGAGATCGTTGATGGGCCATTGCCAGCCCACGTCGAAGGACTTGCTGCCGTCGGTCGCGGTCGGCGTGCTGGGCGCCTGGTAGCGGAAGGCCGCGCTCAGGTTGTGGTACGGCTCGGGGTTGTAGCGGGCGCTGATGGCCGAGCGCTCCGACTTGCGCGTGTCGGGGTTGTACTGGACGACGGTGTCCACGCTCCACTTGCGCGTCCAGTTGATCTGGGCGCCGACCAGCAGATCGCTCGCGCGGTCGGTCACGGCCGTGCCGCCGGGCAGCGTGACCCTCTGGTCGCTGAAGCGCAGCCGCTGCGCAATGCCGAAGCGGGCCGCCTCGACGCCGGTGTCGGGGTCGATCAGGCGGGAGGTCACGCCGAGCGTGAGGGCGTTGGTGTCCGAGATGCGGTCGCCGCCCGAGAACGCGTTCTCGGTGTAGATGGTCGCGAAGCTGAAGTCGTTGGCGGCCGAATCGTAGTTCGGCAGCATGCTCTGGTTGCGGTACGGCGTGTAGACGTAGTAGGCGCGCGGCTCCAGGGTCTGGCGGAACGCGCGGCCGAAATAGCTGGCGTCGCGTTCGAAGATCAGGCCGCTGTCCAGGCTGAAGGTCGGCACCGTCCGGCTGCTGGACGTCGGGAAGAAATACAGCGAGTTCGGGTTGTAGGGGATGCCGCCCACGTACTGCGTGCCGTTGACCGTGAGCTTGGGGATGTCCGTCTGCGGCAGGTAGTAGCTGTACGACGCCGTGTTCAGCATCAGCTTCGGAATCACGAACGAACTCGGCGTGATGAAGGGCCGGCTGATCGACGCGATGGCCGAGGCGCGGTCGCCGTCGGGTTGCGATTGCTGGTTGATGTCGAAGCCCGGCTGGCCGCTCAGGATCGTGTTGACCCGAAAGCGCGTGTAGTCGAGGTTGAGCGAGACGTCGAAGCCGTGCCAGTCGTACTTGTTGTAGTTGGCCGTGATCTGGGGCAGGCGGTCATAGGCCGGCGTGATGGGCGCCAGGTTGTATTGCAGGTTCTGGTACTTGAGCGCGCGGATCGCGCCGCTCCAGTCGTCCTTGCTCCAGCTCAACGAAGCATCGTTGCCCAGCTGGCGCTGCGAGAGCGTTGGCGTGCGCGTGAAATCCCGCCAGTAGTCGTTGTCGCTCACGCGGTTGATGCTGATGTTGGCGGCCAGCGTGTCCAGACCCAACGCCTTGGCGTCGAAGTCCTGGTGGTGTGTGGCCCATAGACCCCATCGCTTGCTGCTGCCAGGCGGGTTGCCGAAAGTCAGATCCTTGGCCTGGATCTGCCCGCTCATCAGCTGTTGCAACTGACTGCTGCGCAGCTCGTTGTAGCGCTGCCCCACCAGCCGGTCGCTGCCCATCAGGTCGAAGCGAATGTCGCCGCTGTAGCCCTTCTCCAGGTAGCGGAACTCGTTGCTGAAGTCGATGCCGCGCTTGCTCATGAGCGTCGGCGTGATCGTGGCGTCGCGGTTGGGCGCGATGTTCCAGTAGTACGGCTGCGAGATCTCGATGCGTTGGTGTTGTCGATGCCGATCGTGGGCGGCAGCAGGCCGCTCTTGCGTTCGCTGGACAGCGGAAAGCTCACGCTCGGAATGGGCGGCGTGGTGATGCCCATGAAGCTCAGCCGCGCATTCTTGGCCACGCCTTCGTTTTCCTCGGTGTCGGTGGTCAGCGTGGTCGCGGTCAGCAGCCAGGCCGGCATCCAGCCGGGGAAATCTTCGCGGCGGCAGGTGGTGTAGGTGGCCTGGCGGGCCACCGACACGTTGGCGTCGACGAAGTCGATGCGCTGCGCCTCGCCGTGCGCTTCGTTCGCCAGGAACTTGTAGCGCACGTTGTTGAAGAAGCCTTCGAAGGTCTCGAGCTTGAGCTGCAGCTCCGGCCCTTCGTAGACATTGCCGCCCTGGTTGACCCGCACGTTGCCGGTGGCCTTGGCGAGGTCATTGGGCTGGTAGTACTCGAGGCGGTCGGCGGTGATGCCGAGCGCGCCGCGCCGCAGCGCGGCATTGCCTTCAACGATGGTGTCCAGGTCCGGCCGGCCGGAAATGCGGTCGCCGGTGACAAGGCTGGGCAGTTGGCCGCGTTCCGAAGGCGGGATGATTTCCGTCAGCAGCGGCGTGCGCTTGAGCGTGAGCGGCCCGTCGAGGTTGACGGGCGACTGGGCATAAGAGGCACCGTGTGCCTGCAGCAGCGCCAGGGACAGCACGGCCAGAGGCAAGGGCGGGCTGGCGCGCCGCAGGCGCTGCAAGGTCTCGCGTCGGCTCATCAAGCCTCCCGCCCGGCCGTTCCGAGGAAAGCCCGCGACTCTCCGGGGGAGGGCAGCGAGCGCACAAGGTGCCAAGCGTGAGGGCGTTGGGTCGTAGGCATCGGTTCGGAACGAAAAATCGTCGGGGGACGGCGCGGCAGGCCGGCGGGTTGCAGGGGCCGGCAGCAACCCGCATCGGCCGGCAGCCGGCCAAGGGGGATTGCCGCGCCAGGCGGATTTGTAGAATCGATTATCCATGACAGCACCCCCGCCCCCGGCCTCATTGGCCCCAAGTCCCGCCGAGCCCATTCTCTGGACAGATCCGAAACGGGCCGAAGTGTTCCGGGGCTGGCTGGCCGGCATCGCCCCCGCCCACCGCCTGCTGCCGGACACGGTCCGGCTCGCCTCGGTCGACGCGAGCTTTCGCCGCTACTTCCGTGTCGACACCACCGACCCGGCGGCCCCCACGCGCATCGTGATGGACGCCCCGCCGGACAAGGAGAACAGCGACCCCTTCGTGCAGGTGGCGAAACTGATGGCCGAGGCCGGCGTGCTCGCGCCCACGGTGCTCGAATGGGACAGGCCCCACGGCTTCCTGCTGCTCGACGACCTGGGCCGCCAGACCATGCTGGACGTGCTCGACCCCGCCCAGCCCGGCGCCAGCCGCCCGCTCTACGACGAGGCGATCGACACCCTGATCCGCTGGCAACTGGCCTCCAAGCCCGGCGTGCTGCCCCCCTATGACCGCGCGCTGCTGGAGCGCGAGCTCGCCCTGTTCCCCGAGTGGTACATCGGCCGCCACCGCGGCATCGCCGTCGAGGGCAAGCTCAAGGAGCGCCTGGACCGCAGCTTCAAGCTGATCGTCGACAGCAACCTCGCGTCGCCCAGCGTGTACGTGCACCGCGACTTCATGCCGCGCAACCTGATGATGGGTGCGGCCCCCACGCTCAGTACTGGCGTGTCCTCGCCGCCCTCCAAGGGGGCGCTCGGCGTGCTCGACTTCCAGGACGCGGTCTACGGCCCGATCACCTACGACATCGCCAGCCTGATGCGCGACGCCTTCCTGAGCTGGGACGAGGAGTTCGTGCTCGACATCACCATCCGCTACTGGGTGGCCGCGCGCAAGGCCGGGCTGCCGGTGGACGAAGACTTCGGCGCCTTCTACCGGGCCGTCGAATGGATGGGCCTGCAGCGCCACCTGAAGGTGGCCGGCATCTTCGCGCGCATCACGCTGCGCGACGGCAAGCCCCGCTACCTGGCCGACACGCCGCGCTTCATCGCCTACATCCGCGCCACCGCCGGGCGCTACATGGAACTGACGCCGCTGGTGCGCGTGATCGACGAAGTCGAGGGCACGTCGGCCCTCACCGGCTTCGCCTACGGCCGTGTCTGAAGAGAAACTGAAAAAGCACCACCCTGTGACGCCCGTACAACGGTCGCTCGCAGCTATCGATTCCATAGCATGCCCCGTTTTCACTGTTCCGTGCCGCTGACCGCCGGCGCCAGCCTGGCGCTGCCGCCGGGCGCCGCGCGCCATGTGCAGGTGCTGCGCATGCAGCCCGGCGACGCGCTCACGCTGTTCGACGGCGCGGGCGGCGAGTACGCGGCCACGGTCGAACGCATGGGCCGCAGCGACGTGGCCGTGAACGTCGGCGCCCATCAGCCGGTGGAGCGCGAGGCGCCGCGCGCCGTGCACCTGGCGGTCGGCATGCCGGCCAACGAGCGCATGGACTGGCTGGTCGAAAAGGCCACCGAACTCGGCGTGGCCAGCATCCAGCCGCTGGCCACCGCCCACGGCGTGCTGCGCCTGTCGGGCGAGCGCGCAGAGAAGAAGCGCGCGCACTGGGAGGCTATTGCCGTCGCGGCCTGCGAGCAGTGCGGGCGCAACCGCGTGCCGGTGATCCACCCGGTGCAGAGCTTCTCGGCCTGGATCGGCGCGCAAGGCGGCGACGCCACGGCCACGCGCCTCATCCTGAGCCTGGCCGATGGCACCCGGGGCATCGCCTCGGTGCAGCTCGGAGGCGACCATGGCGCCCTCGTGCTGAGCGGTCCCGAAGGCGCCTGAGCGGCACCGAAGAGCAGGAAGCCATCGCCCGGGGCTTCGCCCCCGTCACCCTCGGTTCACGCGTGCTGCGCGCCGAAACGGCGGCGCTCGCCGCGCTGGTGTCGCTCGCCGGACTCTAGGGCGGGCCAGGGCGGTGTTTTCCGCGAGGCGCACGCGGAGCACTTGGGAAACAATCGTTACTTCATTAAGACAAAAGAAGGACATTTGTTCCCATGCCTCGCCTTCCCAGCGCGCTGCGTCTCGCCCCCTTCGTGCTTGCCGCCCTGTGCGCGGCACAAGGCGTCCGGGCCCAGCACCCGCCCGTCGCGCAGCCGCCGGTGGTGGTCGGCCCCGAGGTCGACAAGGCCTACGCCCAGCTGCTGGCGTCGCCCCGCATCCAGAAGCTGATGGAGGCCGTGAAGGCCGACCATGAACGCGCGGTCGAAGACCTGAAGGCGCTCACCGAGATCGAGTCGCCGCCGTTCAAGGAGCAAAAGCGCGCCGAAGCCGTCCTGGCCCGCATGAAGGCCCTGGGCCTGACCCACGCGAAGATCGACGCCGAGGGCAACGTGGTCGGCCTGCGCAAGGGCACGGGCAACGGGCCCAAGCTCCTGGTCTCCGCCCACCTGGACACCGTGTTCCCCGCCGGCACCGACGTGAAGGTGAGGGAACAGGACGGCCGGCTCCATGCCCCCGGCATCGCGGACGACACCCGCGGCGTGACCGTGCTGCTGTCGTGGCTCAAGGTGCTGAACGACCAGAAGATCCAGACCGTGGGCGACCTCATGTTCGTGGCCAACGTCGGCGAGGAAGAGCTGGGCAACCTGCGCGGCATGAAGGCGATCTTTCGCGACCACCTCGACATCGACGGCATGGTGGGGCTCGAGCCTTCGGGGCCGGGCGCCGTGCTGATACTGGCCACGGCGAGCCACCGCTACGAAGTCACCTTCCAGGGCCCGGGCGGCCACAGCTTCGGCGCGTTCGGGCAGGTGCCCAGCGCCATCCACGGCATGGGCCGCGCCATCGCCAGGATCGCGGACGTGCGCACGCCGAGCTTCCCCAAGACCACCTTCACCGTCGGCACGGTCGGCGGCGGCACCTCGGTCAACACCATCGCGCCGGACGCGCGCATGGCCATCGACATCCGCTCGGACGACATGGCCTCGCTGCTCGACGCCGAGAAGAAGATCCTCGCGGCCGTCGACGAGGCCGTGGCCGAAGAAAACCGGCGCTGGAACGTCAACACGCTGAGCGCGAGCATCAAGCTCATCGGCGACCGTCCCGGGGGCCGCACGCCGCCCGACTCGGTGATCGTCGAGGCGGCCGTGCGCTCGAACGCCGCCTTCGGCCACAAGACGCTGCTGCGCGGCGGCAGCACCGACGCCAACGTGCCGATCTCGCTGGGCGTTCCGGCCATCGTCATCGGCGGCGGCGGCAGGGCCTCGGGATTCCATTCGCTCAGCGAGTCCATTGACATGACAGATGCATGGAAAGGCGCGCAGAATTCGCTCGCCACTGTGCTCGGTCTGGTGGGCGTGCAGGGGGTCAGCCCCGCGCTGCTGCCCAAACGGGCGGCGCGTACCAAGTAATTTGTCACGCTGCCACTTCGAAAGTGGAAATGCAACTTTCAGCTTAGGCCCGCGGCATTTAACAATGCATACGGTTCTGTCACACACCAAGGAAACGGCCATGGGATTGCTCGATTCGGTACTCGGTCAAGTGCTAGGAGGCGCTGCGCAACAGCAGCAACCGCAAGGTGGAGGCCTTGGGGGACTGGGCGATCTCGGCGGCCTTGCCGGCGCGCTGGGCGGCCTGCTCGCCAACAACGGCGGGCAGGGCGGCCTGGGCGGGCTGGTCTCGAAATTCGAGCAGGCCGGCCTGGGCAACGTCATCGGCTCGTGGATCGGCAAGGGAGAAAACCAGCCGGTCTCGGGCGACCAGCTGCAGAACGCGCTGGGCAGCGACACCATCGCGAGCATCGCCGCCAAGCTCGGCGTCAATGCGCAAACGCTGCTGCCCATGCTCGCGACCATGCTGCCGGCCCTCATCGACCAGCTCACGCCGCATGGCAAGGTGCCCGACCAGGGCCTGGGCAACCACGAAGACCTGCTGGGCTCGCTCAGCGGCTTGCTGCAGGGCAAGCAGTCCTGAGCGATTGCCGGGCGGGTTTCCGCCCGCAGGACGCCAGCGCCCGCGAGGGCGCTTTTTTGGCCCGCCCGCCTTGGCCGACAATGCCGCTCGCATCTATTCGAGGGAGGACGGCATGGCGGGCAGTGGTAAATCGAAGTCGACGGGTCTGGCAGCAGCGCCCGATGGCACCGTCAAGTGGTCCAAGGGCATGCGCGAGGCGCTCGCGCAGTTCAACGACCGGCCCTGCGGCCACTGCGGCGGCCTGCTGTCCGACGCGCGCGGCCTGGCCGACAGCCTCGACTTCTTCCGCCGCCACCGTTCCAGCTTCTACCCGCAGCGCGCCGCCCGGCTGCGCATGCTCGAGATGCACGGCACCGCCGCGGCCGAGCTGTTCTTCGAGCCGTCCCCCCACAAGGACGAAGTCGCCGACCTGCTGGCCATCCAGGACGAAACCGTGGTCCGGTTCTTCGTGGCGCAGGTCAAGCAGATCGACTGCAAGAACGCCCTCGTCAAGCAGGCGGCGCGCTGGCCGCTGTTCGTGCTGCGCGAGCTGCTGTCGACCAACCCCGCGCGCCACCAGGCCGGCGCCGCGCTGATCCTGGAACTGCTGGCCGCCAACCCCGACTGGCAAGCCCCGCTCGAGGCCGCCTGCGACGACAGCCAGCGCAAGACCCTCGCGCGCCTGCAGGAAGACGGCTCCGACGGCTTGACCGACGCCGCCCCCGACGCCTGGCCCGCGCTGCTGCGGCGCCCGCCGTGGAAGAACCGCCAGGCGCTGCCCGTCATTCCAACGCTGGCGCTGCAACCCCTGCCGCCGACCGCGCGGCTGCACTGGAGCGACCTGCGCCCGCCGCAATACCTGCAGGCCACGGGCGACGAGGCCGACTGGCTGGCGCGCGAAGTCCGCATCGCGCGCGAACGCGCCGACGAATGGGTCACCGAATTCGCGCGCCACCAGCCCGACGCACCGGCCGCCGTGCGCGACGGCGGCAAGGAGCACAAGGCCCTGTGGATGCTCGGCCTGCGCCCCGAACTGATCGAAGACGTCGTGAAGGGCCGCGACGTCGGCCCGGAAGACTTCGGCCCGCCGCCCGAGACGCGCTGGGGCGTCGCCGAATACATCTGGCTGCTGCCGCGGCCGCTGGCCGTCGCGGTGTTCACGCACGGGCCCGCGCCTGTCAACTACATGGACGATGTCTCGCGCGCGCGGCCCATCCTGCATGCATTCGGCGCCGCCGCGCTGCCGGGGCTGCCGCGCGTGCTCAAGCAGGGCTCGCGCGCCATGTTCGAGCTGGCCGCCGTCATCGAATGGGACCCGCTGGCCGGCTGGATCGCCAAGGGCTTGCACACCAACCGATGGGTGCGCCGCGAAGCGGGCGAGTGGCTGGCCCACTACCCCGACGCGGCCGCGCGCGGCCTCGTGCCCGTCGCGCTGGGCGAACCCGGCGCCGC
>NZ_MOWM01000072.1 GCF_016082275.1 Variovorax sp. E3 | reverse complement strand
GGTGGGGGTGGGGGTGGGGGAGAATTGGGCGAGTATTCCTTGGGGTCATACCAGCGGGTATCCCCATCTCTGCCTTGATAGGCGGTGACAGTTTTTCCGCTTTCATCTTTAAAGGTATAGAGCATTCGCCCATCGGGCGTCGTCTTACCAGTAGCAACAGCATTACTGGGCAAGTTATCCCAACAGTTGTTGTGAACCCAAACACCCTCCTTTCCTTCGTCGCTCTTGATGAAGTAGGTATGAAAATCCTCGACTGTCAGGTTGTAGGCTGTAAATGGCTCCGCTGTCCGCTGAATTCCTACGATCTCTAGCCAATGGTTGCTGCTGCCCAGCAGCCGATAGCCAGCCTTCAAATTTGCCGCGTCGACCCATTGCGCGTGAGGGATTGATCCCCGATAGTCGTGCCCTTCGGACGCCTTCGGCAATACAGTCGCGCTCCCTGTATCTGGCACTCGCGCAAAAAACGGATGGATGGCATTCGAAACAATGACCTGCGTCCGACCATCGAGGTCCTTGACGCTTACGTAAACAGTTTCTTTGTACGGGTTGCTATATTGCGCCATCACGGTTTTGTAATCAACCGCGCCGTCCAATTCGTTGCGCGAGTAAACGCCGTCACCTACACGAATGTCCTTGATCTGGGTGTAGCCTGACCGGGTTTTAACCTGCATATCGCCCCGAAAGGAGCATTTGGTCGTGCCAGCAAAGTTCCCACCGATTGGGGCCTTGCCGCCGATACCCCCCAGCTTGGTACCAAGCATGGTGCCGATCCCTGGTCCCACGATGGGCAATGCACCAGCGATCGCAGTCTTCAACAAGTCAGCAAAACCGGCCGTGGATTGCTGCTTCGTCAGCGCCTCGTACATGTCGGTCATGTCCGATAGTTGTCGGCCGATCAGCTCATCCACCAGCGCCCTCTTCTCGGGCGTGTCGGCATAGAAGGACGCATCAATGAGGTTGTTCAGCGTCAGGTTCGCACTGTTGGCAAGCGCCGTGCAGTTATCAAGGCTTCCCGACCCACTGCAAGCGCTCTTGATGCGCGCAGTTTGCTTGTCGGTGTCGCGCGTCATCTCTTCGCGCAACTTGTCGACATCACAACTCTTGTCCGTTCCGCTCGAACACGCACGCAGATCGCTCTTGAACTTTGTTGAGCCGCGCATGCTCAGCGCATTGTTGATGGCTGCATTGGCACTCGAGGCTGCGGCGACATAGATGCTGTTGGCGTCGAGTCCGGCAACTGCGCCAGCGATGACCGCAAGCACCTGGGTCATCTCGACCGCGCCGGGCAGTACATTGCCGTACTTGTCGCGACCGAACGTGCTGGCAGTAAGCTCGCCAATGACTGCACCCAGCGCTCCCGCACCGCATCCGCTTGCATTGTCCGCACGCACCACACCGACCGCGCACCCGGCGATAGCGTGCAAGACATTTTGCGTCAAGGCGTTGATGTCTCCGTTGTGCGCCAATGTCCCGATGCCGTAGGCGCTCTGTGCCGCCGCCGTGTTCAGCAGTGCGTTTGTCAACCCGGTTCGCAGTTCACTTTCCAGGCTGGTGCCATTGATGGCGCTGCGTACTACCGCACCAGCGGCGCCATCGACCAATTGGCGCTGCAATTGATCCGTGAATCGCGCCGAACCGTTCGTGGCGTTGGCGAGGTTTTCCGGCAGCACGCCTCCCACACTGAACCCTTGAATGGTGCCCGCTGTGATCATCGCCGTCAGGATGTTCTTGACGCTCTGGCTGCTGCCCAACTCGTCAAACACCTTCCCGAGGTTCCCGTCGTTGTTGACGAAGGAGATCGTCGCCTGACTCGCCAGGGCCGTGATGCCAGCCTGCATCGCAGCCGAAGCGATGGTGGTCGCCGTCGCGGAAAGCCCCATTGCACCGGCGATGCCGGTCCCTGTGGTCGTCGCTGTGCCGGCCGTCCCGACCGCAGCCGACCCGGCACCGGCTGTTGCAACACCCACCACCAGACTGACGATGAGTGAGCTCACCGGCCCCATGCTTGTCTGGCTCTGAGCCCACTTCTTGTGCTCCTCCTGCACCCGCTGCCACTCGATGCTGTTCGCGAGGGCCGGATCGGAGGTCAGTTGGTTCACCCAGGCCATGCCAGGTTGCTTGGCCAGGTCGTCGAGGCTGGCGTTCTGCCCCAGTTGCACCGTCACCCCGCCACCGGCCTTGATGCTCGTGTTCAGCGCATTGAACAGGTTGTACTGACTGGTCTCGTCCGTATGGCCCGCGCTCTTGGCCGAGACCCAGGCGCCATCGCCGTCGTTTGCAGTGCTGCTGGAGGCACTGGTCGTCTTCTGCGTGAGCAGGTTGAGCTTGCCGCCAGCGTCGATGTTCAGGTTTTCCGCGTTGGCCTCGATGGCACTGAGCGTCATGTCCCCACCGCTCTTGAGCTGGATGTCCTTGCCCGTGAGCGTGGTACGCGCCAGCGTGGTCTCCTGGCTGTCGGCATTCAGGCTGGAGTGGGTCAGCCCATCTTTCTGTGCGTCCTTCGTGGTCGCCGACGCGGAGTTCTCGCCCGCGACCAGGGTGAGCTTGTCTCCCGCGCTGAGCGTGAGCGTCTCACCCGCGTTGAGGGTGGCAGCGACCCCCGTGAGGTTGCGCCCAGCGCCAACGCCAACATTGCCAGCCCCGCTGATCGTGGACCCGATCTGCTCGCTCGCCTCATCCTTGCGCGTGTTGCTGGAGCTCCACCGAATGTCGTCCGTACGGCTCGTCGTGACGGTTCCAAGATTCACGTCGCGCCCTGCAACGACCGTCGCATCGCCCGCGCTCTTGATCTCGGCGCCGATCACGTTGGCGTCGCGCACAGCCACGACATTCAGGCTTCCTCCCGGATTCGTGACATACAGCCCCGCTACACGGTCCAGCGTCGTGGCGCTGAGGCTTACCCCGCTGTCGGCGCTCGAGCGCGCCAGCGGCCCCGTGTCGCTCTTCGAGTCACGGGTGGTCGTGATCACGTTGATGTCGCGCCCCGCGATGGCCGTCAGGCTCTTGGTCGCATCCACCACGGCACCGATGACGTTGATGTCGGTTCGGGCTTTCAGAGTGACATCTTCGCCGGTGATGCGGCCCGCAAGGTTGTTGATGTTGTCCGCCGAGATCGAGACCGCATGGCGCCCGGCAATCGTGCCTCCCGAGTTCGTGAGGTCGCCCGAGAGACGCATGTCCACGCTGCCGCCGGACAGCAGCGCGCCGGAGCCGTCGATGTCGCCCGGCTTCACATGCACATAGACCTGTGGCACCAGCACGCGCTGCGTGCTGCCATCGGGCAATGTCACCGTCTGCTCGACCAGCCAGACGATGTCGCTGGTCAGCTGCGCCATCTGCGCGGCCGTCAGTGCCACGCCGGGACGCAGCCCGTACTGCTGGGCGAAGGCCGCACCGGCATTCATGAGCGCCATGTACTGCGCCTCATCGTTCTGGAAACCATCCAGGTAGCGGTAGCCGGTCAACTGGGCGACCTGCTCGCGAATCAGGCGTTGCTCATAGAAGCCATCCCCCAGACGTTTGAGGGTGGTGTCGGGGTTCAGCCCGAGGTTGTTGAGCAGGTAGTCGCTGGACAGCCAGTTCCGATAGTTGGCGAACCGGGGATCCGTTTCGATCAGGTAGTGGCTCGACGGATTGCCCATCGTCCTGAACAGGCTCGCACTGGGTATCGCGACGTTGGGCACGCTGGTGCGCACGACCGTGGCGCCGGCGACGCCCGCCGTGCCGCCGGGTCCGCTGTTTGACGGCACCTGGAGGATGGGTTTGACGATAGCGTTGCCGGCAACACCGCCAGCCGCCTGGGTCCCCGCGCCGGTTTGCCCCACCGACAACGCCCCGGTACCCGGCTTTCCCACGGCGACAGCAATATTGCCCTCCTGGCGGGCCGCGGCAAGCGTTGCGGTGGAATTGGTTGTCAGGTTGTACGGCGCAATCTGGTTGACCCGCACATCGTTGCTGCTGTGCTCTTCGACATAGCTGTGAGACACCGTGCCGACGCGCACGGTGGGCGCATCGACGGTCAGCCCCTTGTCGACGATGGTTCCGCCGGTGACCGTCAGCGCGCCGCCGGCCAGGATCTGGCTCATGTCGTTGACGCCGCTGCCCACGGCGATGTCCATCGTGCCGCCCGCGATGATCTTGCCCGGCGCGGAGCTTTGCAGGACCGGCGTGGACGGGGTGACGGTGTAGACGTAGGAATCGTAGGTCGACGCAAAACGCGGCGGCTTGTAGTTCGCCTCCTGCGCCGGCGTACCCGTCATCGTGTAGATGAACGCCAGCGTGGCCTTGTCGAGGTTGGCGTGAGCCTGCTGATAGGCCTGCCACTGGTCGGACTCGGCCTGGGTGAACGGATGGTCCAGGGACTCGACAACATCGCGCCCCAGGTAATCCGTGCCCGTGACGACCGACTGTTGACCCACGGCAAGCGGGTAGCGTCGGCCGAGGAAGTTCAGCGGAAAGTCCACCGGGGGTGGTGTGACGCCGAAGGTTGCCCATATGGGATCGGTGCCCGGATACCACGCGCCGGCGATGTTGGAAGTGTCGCAAGCCGTGCCTTCGCCACCACCACACGACTGGTAGCTCCGGTTCTGGCTGCTGGCCGGGCTTTGCAGGTAGTACGTACGGAACTGTGCCAACGGATAGTCCGGCGAGGGAATCAGCAATCTGGCGTAGGGGTTGCTGCCGGCCGTCAAGGGATTGGCGGCGCTCGCGGCGGTCCAGCCGTTCCAGCCTGTGTCCGGGAACTGCGTGAGCCCCCCGAACCCGATGAGCACTTCATCGGCCTTGTAGCGTATGCCGCTGCCTGGGAGCTCGTATTCGACAAAGTTCTGGGGTGTGCCCGGCTGCAAGGTCCAGGTGACGCCACCGTTGGTGTTGTTCAGCGTGGTGGTCTTGATGTCGACGTTGCCGGTGGCCTCGATGGTCGCGGCGTGATTGTCGATGTTCGTTGCCGTGCCGACGGCACGGCCGAGCGCGTTGAGTTCGCGACCGATGGCGAGGCTTCCGTCGCTGAAGATGAGGGCGCCATCCCGGTTGTTGACGGCGACTGCGCCAATGTCCAGGCGTACCCGCGCGGCAATGGTCGCGGCGCTGGTGATGCCGCCGACTGTGTCCGCGGAGTTGTCGAGCGTGCCGGCACCGATGGAAATCTGGTCACCATAGATGCGACCGGTGCCGATATTGGTCAGCGTGCCCGCATCGATGCGCGTCACGATGCCGTCGATGATGCCCCGGTTGGTCACGGTTCCGCTGGCGCTCAGCCGGGTGGTGGTGCCCTGGATGTCGCCTGCCGCAGCGTTGTTGACGTTGGCGGCCGAGAGCGACAGATCGTTGCCTGCGGCGATCCGGCCGCTGTTGGTGATGTCGCCGCCGGCCGCGACGCTCAGGTTCCGGTTGGCAATGGTTTCGCTGCCCGACGCAAACGCAGCATCTTTCGTCAAATCAAGGCGCGTGTCGCTCCGGGAGAGCAGCTTGCCGCTGCTGGCAAGCGATGCTGCATTCACCGTGAGCGTCTTTCCGGCCAGCATGGTGCCGCCGGCGTTGGATACGTTCAGAGTTTTCGCGGCATTCGGATCGACGACGCTGACGGTGTCACCTGCGGAGATGAGGCCACCCGTGCCATTCTCGATGAGGCTAGTGCTGGTCAGAGTGATGTTCACATCAGCGCGGATGGCACCCAGCTTGTTCTTGACCGTCGCGGCCGTCACGGCAACGTTCTGGCCTTCGATGCCTCGGTCGGTTCCGGAGGTGGCGGTGTTGTCGAGACTGCGGCGCGTACCGTGGTCATGGCGCCAGAACGAATCAGGCCGTCGACGTTTTTTACTTCGCCGCTCCCGCTATCGATCTGCAGATTGCCCACAGCCAACGTCTGTCCGCCGCTGTTGTCGTAAGCCGCGCCCTGGGTTGCCATGGACACTGTCGACTGGCCGAGCACCGTGCCGGAGTTGCCGTTGATGAATTCGCCCGTGTTGGCACTCAGGGCATTCTTCGAGCCGATGAAGCCAGCGCTGTTGTCTACACGGCCATAAGAGCCGTCTGTGGCACCTGTGGCGATGCGCAGGGTGTCGGCGCTGAGGATGCCGCCCTTGCCGTTCGCGTAGGCTGCCGCGTTCGTGTTGATCAAGCTCCGCCGTGCGTCTCGATGGACATCGCGCCGCCGGAATGCACCAAGCCTGCGTCGTTCGCGAGCGAGCCCGAGTTCACATCGATGGTGCCGTCTGCGGTCAAGGTTCCGCGCGTGTTGTCCAGCGCTCCCTTGTTCGTATCGATGACAAGGCTGTTGCCGCTGACCCTGCCGTCCACGTTCGTCAAGCCGGCGTTCGCGAGTACAACCTTCCCAGAAGCCGCCAGGCGACCCGAGGTGTTGTCGGTCGTTCCGGTGGTCGTGACGTGAAGGTCTCCCGCCACGGCGGCAATCGCTCCCAAAGCATTGTCGATACTGGCGGCATTGACGGTGGTCCCGCCGTTGGAGCCCAGCGTGCCGCCCGCATTCGACAGCGCGCCTGCCGCCGTGATGCTCAACGTACCGGGCGTGGAGATCACCGCTTTGTTTTTGGTGTTGACATCACCCTGCGTGGCCGTAACGGCAATGTTTCCGCCACTGGTCTTGCTGGCAGAGAGATCGACGCTCGCACCCTGGAGCGTCGCATTGCCTGCGGCCAGATTGGTGCCGTTGGCAGCAAGCGCACCGGTGGCGGTGACACGCAGCTCACCCGTACCGCCGAGATTGCCGTCGCTCTGGACGCCAGCACCGAGCACGCTCGCCGTACCGCTCTGTACGCTCGCAGCAGTGAGCGTCGTATGACGACCTGCCGTGATATTGCCGTCGTTGACGAGCGCGCCGGTGGCGACCACGCTGACATCGTTCGCGCCACGCAACGTGCCGGTGTTCATGAGCGCAGCGGCGTTGATTCCCAGGTCGGCGGCTGTATTGATCGAGCCCCCGCTGCCGTTGACCAATTGACCCCTCGCGGTGAGCCGCACCCCGGCCTGCGCGGACTGGATGCTGCCCCGTGTGTTGTCCAGCGAGCCGGTGTCGAGCGTCAGCCCCAAGTTGGAAGCAAGGGTGCCGGTGGTATTGACGGTGGCTGCGGCCACGCTGGCCGTGAGCGCCCCTGCGGCCGAGATGTTGCCGCGCAGATTGTTGGCCGAACCGCCAACCGTGAGATTCGCATTGCTGTCGCTGGTCAGCACGCCGTCCTGGTTGTTCAGGTCACCGGCAGTGGTGATGTCGAGGCTGCCGCTGCGCAGCGTTCCCGACGAGTTGTCGAAGGTGCCGAGGTTGGCCGTGAAGGCCCCGGAAACATTGATGGTCCCACCCTGGTTGGAAAAAGTCGGCTGACTGAGCCCCAGGCTCGCCACGCTCAATGTCCCACCGTTGTTCAGCAAGTTTGCCGTCTGCAAGGTGATCGGGCCGCTTGCGTAGATCTTGCCGCCATCATTGCGGATCGCACCGGCGGCGCTGACGCTGCCCGGCTCTATCGGTGCAGCGACAGGTATTGAAGTGCCACCGGTTGTTGTGCCACCAGTCGATGCGGTGGTGCTTGTCGAGCCACCGCCTGAAGTGGTACCAGCGCCAGTGCTCTCGCTGCCCGTACTGGCTGTCGGCGCGGGCGCAGGCTCGCTGCCGATCCATCCACCGCTGGTGTTGCTGACCGTCGGCGCCGAAAGCGACAGGGGCGCCATGCTGGTCTGCCGGATCGTGCCTTGGTTGACGATGTCGCCGCTGGTGCTGGCGAGCTGCACGCTGCGGCCTTCCAGCGTCCCGGTGTTCTCCAGGCGACCCGAGGCTGTGACAACCAGGCTTCCGACGCTTGCCCCGATGTTGCCGGCATTGCGCACGCCAAGCCCTTGCTCCGTACCAAGGAGCACGATCTTTCCGGCATACATGCCCCCCAATGCAGCCACATCCAGCGCAAAGCTAGGCGCAGCCCCCGTCCCCGCAGTCGGCGTCACCTGGCTGTGATCCGCCGAAACCTGGTTGGCCCCCGTCACCACCTTCAACTCGCTCGCCCAGATCCCCGCATTGGCCTGCACCGCGCGCGCAAGGATCGCCGCGTAGTCGGTCTTGCTCGCGTCGAGCCCCGCCCCGTCGATCGTGATGGTTCCGCCGCGCACCAGAAAACTGTCGAGCCCGCCCACCGCGTTGAACTGCGGCGTGCCCGTGGTCAGCGTCGCCCGCGACGCGTTGATGAACCCGCCCCCGTCCACGCTGATCCCCGCCGGGTTCGCAATGATCACTTCGGCGCGTTGCCCGCCCACCTCGATGTAGCCGCGCAACTGGCTCGGCGAACCGCCGTTGACTTCGTTGAGGATGATCCGCGCCGCGCCCGTCGCCAGGTTCGGGTTGCCCTGCACGAAGCCGCCCAGTTGGGTCTGCACGTTGGCGCGGCTGTTGTTCAAAATGGCGCCGTTCGCGCCCACGTTGAACTGGTTGTAGATGTTGCGCGAAACACCCGCCGCCGACGGCGTCTGGATATTCACCAACGGCACGCCGTTGGGCGCGACCAGCACGGTGGGCCGCAGGTTGCCGGGCACGTTGGGCGCGCCCACGATCTGCGCATGCAGCGGAGCGGCCATCCCCAACAAGCCCGCCAATGCCACGCCGGCCAGCACGCCCGCGCCCGCCAGGGAAGTCGCCTTGCTCGATCCCTTGCCGGTGCTGCTCGCGGTCTCCTGAACCACCATCCGCATGCCTCTGGCTGCGTTGAAGACGACGCGGTGCAAATGGCGGTTCATTTTTGTTTTCTCTCCCTGATAGTTCGGTTACCCGCGAAATCATTTGTGACCAAATGACACACGGGGCGCGATTATCTAGGGGTAACCACCGTATAAAAGGGCACTAAATCACACTTCTTTGCCTCAATTCGAACTTTCTATTCCGCGAGTAATGAATATGAATTAGTGCTGCGGAGAGCGGCCCAATTCAATAGTTGGCGTTTGTCAATAATTTGTTGCCAAACGATGTTCGGCACCCCGCGCTTTCCTGGTCAGAACTGCCCCTGGCCCGCGCCCGCGCGGTCGTGCACCCAGCGCATGGCCTGCTGCTCGGCGTGACGCAGCGCCTCGGCCTCGGTGCCGTAGGAAACGTTCTCGGTGTCGTCGGGCAAATCGATGTCGGGCTGGCCCGGTGCGCGGCTGCGGCAGACGACCACAGGCCGGTAGGTCTGGTCGTCGAGCCGCTCGGCGCGGCACAGAAAGAGCCGGCCCATGTAGCTGAAGGTGACGAGGCGCTCGTCAAACGGCGGTGCGGGGGTTTCCATGTCGATGCTCCTGAGCGTGTTGTGTCTGCAGTCGTGAATCTGCGGCGTGTGCGGCACGTCGCACGTGGGAACCGGCCCACGCCACGCGTCGGTCCACAGCACCTGCCGCACGGGCGAGTGCCGTGCCAGAGTCGAGCGCATCGCTTTCCAGACACATGCACGCCCATGGACCTTCTCTCGCTCATCCAATGGCCCGCCTTCGCGGCTTCGCTGGCCGCCGCGTGGCTCGTCGCATCGCGTGACGAATCGCGCCGCAACCTCGGCTTCTGGATCTTCCTGCTGAGCAACGTGCTGTGGGTGGTGTGGGGCGTGCACACCAGCGCGTGGGCGCTGATCGCGCTGCAGGTGTGCCTTGCGGCGCTCAACGTGCGCGGCCTCTTCAAGACCGAAGAGGGTTGATCGGACTCGGCCTACAGACAGGCGAGCCTCGCAGGGTCATGGTGAATCCATGAAACACCCGATCGAACTCACCATCCAGGAGCCGTTGCCGGGCGCGTACGTCTGGCAATTGCTCGAGACCGACGAACAGGGCGAAAGCCCTCGCCTGCTGCGCCGCGCCTTCGACGCCGCGGACAACTACGAGACCGCGCTGTCGGCAGGCCAGCGTGCGCTGCGCAGCGAGATCCGCCAGCGCGCGGAGCCGAAGCACCAGCACAGTTGAAGCACGGCTTGGGCCGGGTGGCCCCCCGTGCCCCGGTCTTCGCGTCGCTTATTTCGGCGTGCCGCCCGGCACCGGCTTCGGCTTGCCCGGGCGGCGGGCATCGCGCGTCTCGGCACGGCGCTCGCCTGCCTGGGCAGCCCGGTCGCTGCCGACGGCGCCACCTTCAGGCGTCTTCGCCTCGTCGCCCGCGGGCGCGGCCACACCGACCTGCGGACGCCGGTCCTTGCGCGCCTCGCCCGCCATCTCGGACTTGCCCGTCGCATAGCCCGGCGTGTTCGGCGGCACGGCCGCGCCGGGCGGGTTCGATTGCGCATGCGCCGCGGTGGCAAGCAAGCCCGCCGCGAGCACGGAAAGCAGGGACAAGGATTTCGTCATCGGGAATCTCCTGAAGAAAGAACCATACGGAACCCTGTGAGGGGCGCTGCGCCAGAGACTCCCGTGCCCGCCTCGCCGGCTACGTAGGAATTCGACCCGTGTGCGTAGGAGCACGCACCCTGAACGCCGCCCATGGAATCGCGCCGAAAGCTTCCGCGAGCGGCAGCGACGCATCGCCGTCGGCGCGAAGGGTCTCGCCCGTCAACACGTTCTCCAGGGTCGCCCCCTGGAGCGCCGCAGGCAGCCGCACCACGGTGTCGCTCCAGCCCTGCGCCACCGGCAGCGAAGGCACGGTGAACCCGCCGCGCGACAGCCCGACGAAGAGCCGCCCCGTCACCACGACCAGCGCTTCGTCCTCATGCCGCCGTACGAACGCCACGACATGGCGAGACATCGCTCCCTCGACCGCAAGCCCCTCGTACCCCCCATCGCGAAACAGCGCCGGATGCGCACGCCGCAGCGACAGCAGCCGCCAGATGAACCACAGCTTCGCGCGCCCGTCATGCGGTGACGCGGCCAGCGCATGCACATGCGCCGCCAGCCCCGGTGCATCGGCCATCGCGCCAAGCTCGTCGAGCCGCTGCTGGCGCACCGCGTAGTCCACGGGCCGGCGGTTGTCGGGGTCGACCAGGCTCAGCGCGATCAGCTCGCTGCCCTGGTAGAGATCGGGCACGCCCGGCGAGGTGTATTTCAGCAGCGTGAGCGTGAGCCCGTTCCACGCACCGAACCATGCGAGCCGGTCCGCGAACTGCTGGGTGTCGGACAGGCACGCGCCCTCCTCCATGTTCGCGAGCACGCCGCGCACGAAGCCTTCGAGCGCGGCCTCGTAGCCCGCGTCCGGCTGTGTCCAGCGCGTGCGCAGCTTGGCCTCGCGGGCCGCCTTCTGCATGTACTGCCAGAGGCGGTCGGCATACGCCGGCGCGCTGCCGGCGTCGAGCCCGCCCGGCGGCAGCGTGCCCAGCAGCGTTTGATAGAACAGGTATTCGTCGGCGCGCGACGGCGCGTCGTCGGTCTCCAGCTTGCGCCGCGTGTCGCGGCAATGGCCGTGCCAACGGGTCAGCGCCAGCACCCAGTCGTTGGGCACTTCCGACAGCACGTCGATGCGGTTGCGCACGTCTTCCGAGCGCTTGTTGTCGTGCGTCGAGGTCGCGAGCATGGTGTGCGGCCAACGCAGCGCGCGGTCGGCGCTGAGCGCATGGAACGCGTCCACCTCGAAGCCGAAGCGATCGGGCTCGCCGCCCACTTCGTTGAGCGAGCTCAGCGGAAAGTAACGGTAGAAGGCCGTGTCCTCCACGCCCTTGGCCGTGACCGGCGCGCTGAACTGCTGAAAGCGCACGGCAAAGCGCCGCACCCGTTCGGCCAGCTCGCGCGACGCGCCCGCCACGGCCTCGCCGCGCAGCGCGTTGCGCACGAAGGCAAAGACCGAATGGTCGGCGTCGCTGCTCTGGCGTTCGGCCGCCTGCGTGGCTTCGTCGATGAAGCGTTCGTCCTGCGCCGAAGGCTTCTCGACGATGTAGGTGCGGTACACCGGCATGCAGGCCGCCACGTCGGCCAGCGCACGGCGCAGCGCATTGAGCGTGTAGTCGCGCGTGCCGCGGTCGGCCCGTGCGATGCGCAGCAGTTCGCTCGACAGCACATTGAGCTCCGACGACAGCGCATTGCGCATCACCTCGCGCCGGCCGGCCTGCGAGAGCGCATGAAAACCCTGCGTCTCGCCCGTGAAGCGGCGCCATGCATGGCCGATGATTTCTTCGGCCGAGGTGTCGACCAGCACGCCGTTGGCCACGTTGGCAAAGCGGTAGCCCGTGGTGCCGTGCACATGCCAGCGCTCGGGCACCTCTTCGTTGCCGGCGGCGATCTTCTCGGCCACCACGTAGAGCGGCCGTGCCGGCCGGCCCTGCGCATCGAGCGCATCGTGCGCGGGCAGCGTCAGCCCCGCGCGCCGCGCGTAGCCCTGCTGCAGCATCTCGAAATACGCGCGGGGTCATAGAGCCCGTCGGGGTGGTCGATGCGCAGGCCGTCGACCGTGCCCGCTGCCGCAAGATCGAGCGCGAACGACTGCGTGGCCTCGAACACGTCGTCGCGCTCCATGCGCACCGCCGCGAGGTCGTTGATGTCGAAGAAGCGGCGGTAGTTGATCTCGTCCGCCGCCACGCGCCAGTAGGCCAGCCGGTAGGCTGCGCCTCGACCAGCGCATGCAGCGCATCGCGCGCGTCGGGGGCGGCCAGGTTCAGTTCGGCCACGGCCGCGGCCAGCGCTTGAGCGACCGAAGGGTGCCGCTGCGCGAGCCGTGCGAGGCGGGCCTTGTGCAGTTCCTTGTCGCGCGCGCGCTCTGAACGCGACTCGGGTGCCACCGCGTGTCGCCCGGGCAAATGCCCGAAGGCCGTGGCGATGCTCGCGAGGCGGGCCGCATCGTCGCCCGACGCATCGAGCTGCGCGAGCGCCCGCGCCAGCACCGTGGGGTAGCTCTCGGGCGCCAGCGGAAAGCGGTGGTTGAAATAGCCGATCGCGAACGCGCCCTCTTCCGGCTCGAAGCGCAGCACCAGCTCGCCGCTGGCCAGCACCTCGCCATAGTGGCCGCCGAGCACCGGCAGCAGCACCTTGCCGGTGAGCTCGACGTTGAGCGGCTGCCAGTCGATGTCGAAGTGCTGCGCATACAGCGAGGCCGGGCCGTTTTCCAGCACGTCCATCCACCACGCGTTGTCGGCGCCGAACACGCCCATGTGGTTGGGCACCATGTCGAGCAACTGGCCCATGCCGTGCGCCTTCAGCGCCGCGACGAAGCGCGCGAAGCCCTCCTCGCCGCCCAGCTCGGGGTTGATCTCGTCGTGCGCCACCACGTCGTAGCCGTGCATGCTGCCCGCGCGGCGCGTTGGATCGGCGAGCAGTAGACGTGGCTCACGCCCAGTTGCGCCAGGTACGGCAGCACGCGCACCGCGTCGTCGAAACCGAAGTCCTTGTGGAACTGCAGGCGGTAGGTGGCGCGCGGCACGCGGGCGCGCAGGTCTTGGGGCGTGTTTTGCGGCGTGTCCTGTTGCGCCGAACGCGCGCGGCTGGCCGGCCGCGTGGCACGCAACCGCGCGGCCAGGCCCTGCATGCGTTCGCCGGCGGCCAGCGCCTGCAGCGACACCGGCAGCTTGCGCCGCCAGTTCGGCTGTTCGTTCACCGTGCCGGGCAGGTTGGCCTGCTCGACCACGCCGCCACGTCTTCGAGCTGCACCATCATCAGCGCCGAAGGCGCGGCCGCGAGGTAGGCGTGCACGGCCTCCACGATGCGCGCCGAAGGCAGCGCAAGGCTCGCGGCCGCGGCGATGTCCTCGCGGCTCAGCAGGTCGGCCTGCTGCGCGGCCAGCATCAGCTCGATGCGCTCCTGCGCGCGGTTGAGCAGTTGCTTGTCGAAGGTGCGCGCATCGGGAAACAGGCCCAGCTCGAGGCGCACGCGCAGGTCGTGGCCGGCCCACCAGCCCGCAAAAGTCGCCAGGTCGTGCGTGCTGACCGCAACCAGCGCGGCCGGCGGGTAGGCTGCGGGCGGCTTGAAGCCACCGCCGTGCTGCTTGTCCAAGCGCTCGAAATAGAGCAGCCGGTAAGACAGCACATCGGCCTTGGCCAGCGCCTCGCGCACCGCGTCTTCCACCGTGCCCAGGTCTTCGCCGACCACCATGCAGCGGTGCCGATGGCTCTCGATGGCGACAATGGCCAGCAGTTCGTCCAGCGGGTAGTACACATACGCGCGTGGTGCGCATCACGGCCCGGCGGTATCCAGAACAGCCGCATGAGCCCCATGACATGGTCGATGCGCAAGGCGCCCGCGCCCTGCATGCCCGCGCGCAGCGTCTGGATGAAGAAGCGATGGCCGTCGGCGCGCAAGCGGTCGGGCCGCAGCGGCGGCAGGCCCCAGTTCTGCCCGGCGGGGTTGAACTCATCGGGCGGCGCGCCGATGCTCGCGCCGGCCGCGAACACCGGCTGCGCGGTCCACGCGTCGGAGCCCGCACGATCGACCGATACCGCCAGGTCCACATACAGGCCCACGCCCATGCCGAGCGCGGCACAGCGCTCTCCCGCCCGTGCCAGTTGCCGCGCGGCCTGCCATTGCAGGTACTGATGAAACTGCAGCCGCTGCGCATGCTGCACGGCAAAGGCCATGACCTCGGCCGAATCGGGGTCGCGGTAGGCAGCGGGCCACACGGGCCAGCCCCACATCGCCGCGTCGGTCGCGAGGAAGTGCGCATGCAGCGTCTCGAACAGCGCGTGCTGCCGCAAGCCCTCGCCGCGCTCGGCGACGAAGGACAGAAAGGCCAACCCCTCTTCGTCGGGCTTGCCGTCTTCCGGCAAATGGCGTTCCCGAAAATGGGCGAACAGCAGCGCCAGCACTTCGAACTTGGCCGAGGCCACGCCGGCGTAGTCCACCAGCGGCTCGGCCCGCAGCGCCGCGAGCCGCGCCTGGAAGGTCGGCGCATGAACGAGCCTGCGCGCCGCTTCGCACGCCGCGAAATCGTCGACCGCCTCGACATCGATGCACAGCACATTGAGCTGCCGCCGCGACGACGGGCTGTACGGGCTCGCATGCGCCGGGTTCGCCGCGAACAGCGCATGCAGCGGGTTCACGCCGACGATGTCGGCCCCCTGCGCGGCCATGCGGGTCACCAGCTCCGCGAGATCGCCGAAGTCGCCGATGCCCCAGTTGCGCGGCGAACGCAGGCTGTAGAGCTGCACGGCCGGCCCCCAGACGCGCCCGCCATCGCGCACGGCCGGCGGGCGGTAGCAACTGCCCGGCGAGGCCAGCACCAGCGTCTGGCCGGGCAGCCCGTCGATGCGCAGATGGTGGTAACCCGCGTCGAGCGCCATCGTCATGGGCAGTTCGCGTTCGCAGAGCCAGATGCCGTCGCGCTCGGTGCGCGCGGTCTCGTGCAACGCGGCCGCATCGGCCTCGCCGTGCTGCGTGCGCCCGGCTTCGTCGGTCAGTTGCCAGCGCAGCGTGCGCATGGCCAGCGGCAGCCGCAGCGGCACCGCCCAATGCGCGGCCGATGCATCGACCACGCGCACGGGCGGCAGCGCCTCGGCCCAGCGCGCAGCGTGCACGGCGTCGAGTGCGCGCCGGGCGTCTTCGGCGGTGTCGATGACCACGCCGAACTCGGCCAGCAGCGCAAGCAGGCTCTGCACGCTCGCCTCGCGGCGCGTGCCGAAGGCGTCGAAGTAGGAAGTCGCAATGCCGAAGTGTTCGCACAGCGCCGCGAGCGCGCCCGCCGTGTCGCGCCGGAAAGCCTCATCCACCGCGCATGTCCTCCAGCGTCGCGTGCACCGCGCCGCGTTCGAGCTGCACGGCACCGGGCTCGAGCAGCCGCACCCCGCCGCTGTGGATCACCGCGCCGGGCGATGCCACGACGGGCCCGGTCGGCGCGTCGCCGAAGTGCGCCAGCAGGTGCAGCCGCATGGCCGTGAGGCCTTCGCGTCCTTCTTCCGGCGGCCCCAGGTCCCATTGCACGCGCAGCGTGTCGTTCTCGCAGCTGAACACACCCGCGCCCGTGGAGCCGGCCAGGTGCGGCACGATCCACTGGCGGCGCAGCGCGAGCAGTTGCTGCACCTCGCTGAAGCGCGCAAAGTGCGCGCGCGAACCGCGCTCGCGCCAGTTCAGCTTCGACGCCAGAAAGGTCGCCTCGTCGTTCGGATCGGGAATGCGCGCGCGGGCCGCCTCGTCGGCAAAGGCCGCGAAGCCGCCGAACTCCGCGCGCCGGCCGTTCGACACGGCCTCGGCCAGCTCGGGCCCGAAGTCGCAGAAGTACAGGAACGGTGTCGAGGCCGCGAACTCGTCGCCCATGAACAGCATCGGCACATGCGGCGACAGCAGCAGGCAGGCCATGGCCGCGCGCGTCAGCACCGGGTCGCCCAGCGCATGCAGGCGCTCCCCGAAGGCGCGGTTGCCGACCTGGTCGTGCGTCTGCAAGAAAGACACGAAGGCTTGCGACGGCAGCCGCGTGCTCGGCTCGCCGCGCCGCTCGCCGTTGCGAAAGGCCGAGGGCTGCCCCTGGTAGATGAAGCCCTCGGCCAGCGCGCACGCAAAGCGGCACACGGGGTCGTCCGCATAGTCGGCGTAGTAGCCGTCGCGCTCGCCGGTGGCCAGCACGTGTACCGCGTGGTGCAGGTCGTCGTTCCATTGCGCGGTGCCTGCCACCGGCACGCCGTGCCCGTCGCGCGCGAGCATCGAGGCCTGGTTGGCGTCGTTCTCCAGCACCAGGTGAATGTGCCGCTCGCGGCCCGGTCCGGCCTGCAGCGCCTCGCGGATCTCCTGCACGATGTGCGGGTGCGAGTCGTCGCGAATGGCGTGGATCGCGTCCATGCGCAGGCCGTCGAAGCGGTACTCCTCGACCCAGTACAGCGCGTTGTGAATGAAGAAGTCGCGCACCGTGCGCGCGCCCTCGCCGTCGAAGTTGATGGCCGAGCCCCACGGCGTGCGATGCGCCGCATTGAAGAACTCGGGGCAGTAGGCGTGCAGGTAGTTGCCTTCGGGCCCGAAGTGGTTGTAGACCACGTCGAGCAGCACCATCAGGCCCAACCCGTGCGCCGCGTCGACCAGCGCCTTCAGCTCGTCGGGCGTGCCGTAGGAGGCATCGGGCGCGAACTGCAGCACGCCGTCGTAGCCCCAGTTGCGGCGCCCCGGAAAGTCGGCGAGCGGCATCAGCTCGATGGCCGTCACGCCCAGCTCGGCCAGGTCGCCGAGCCGCTCTCGCGCGGCGTTGAAGGTGCCTTCGGCGGTGAATGCGCCGATGTGCAGCTCGTACACCACGGCCTCTTCCCACGGCCGGCCGCGCCACGCCTCGTCGTGCCATTGAAAGTGGCGCGCATCGATCACCACGCTGGGCCCGTGCACGTCCTCCGGGTTGAAGCGCGAGGCCGGGTCGGGCACGGCCGCACCGCCGGGCAGGTGAAAGCGGTAGCCGTCGCCGTGCCCCGCCTCGGCCAAAGTCAGCGTGTGCCAGCCCTGCGCGTCGCGGGCCATCGGGTGCGTCGTGTTCTCGCCGCCAACCGGGCGGTGCTCCAGCCGCACGTCGCCGGCCGAAGGCGCCCACAGCGCGAAGGCCACGCCGTCCTCGCCCACCGTGGCGCCGAAGGGCATGCGGTGCGCGCGCTTCATGGCCGCACGTCCGGCCGGCTCAACACCACCAGCGAGCGGCATTGCAGCGGGTACGTCGGCTCCGACCACGCGGGCGCGAGCGCGGCGGCGTCCTCGGTGGTGGGCGGCGGCGTGGTGCTCGCGGTGTCGACCAGCAGCCGCCATGCGCCGTGCCGCATCGGCGGCAGCGTGAACGCGATCTCGTCGTGGTGCGCGTTGAGCAGGATCAGAAAGTCATCGTCGTGCTGCTGCTCGCCGCGCGGCCCGCGGTCGGCAATGCCGCCGCCGGGGATGTACATCGCGATGCAGCGGGCGTTCGTGTCGCTCCAGTCTTCGGTGCGCATCTCGGCGCCGTCGGGCTTGAGCCAGTGCACGTCAGTCACGGTCTCGCCCTCGGCCGGCTTGCCCGCGAAGAAAGTGCGCCGGCGGAACGACGGGTGCGCGCGGCGCAGCGCGATCATGCGTTCGACGAAAGTGACCAGCGCCAGCCGCTCGGGCGTGGGCGACCAGTCGAGCCAGCCGAGCGCGTTGTCCTGGCAGTACACGTTGTTGTTGCCCTGCTGCGTGTGGCCGCGCTCGTCGCCGGCCAGCAGCATCGGCACGCCCTGCGACAGCAGCAGCGTGGCCAGCAGGTTGCGCTTCTGGCGCTCGCGCAGGCTCACGACCTCGGGGTCTTCGGTGGGGCCTTCGACGCCGCAGTTCCACGACACGTTGTGGCTGTTGCCGTCGCGGTTGTCCTCGCCGTTGGCCTCGTTGTGCTTGTCGTTGTAGGAGACCAGGTCGTGCAGCGTGAAGCCGTCGTGCGCGGTCACGAAGTTGATGCTCGCGCTGGGCTGCTTGCCCGACCAGCCGTACAGGTCTTCCGAGCCGGTGACGCGCTTGGCCACCTCGCCGATGAGCCCGCCGTCGCCCTTCCAGAAGCCGCGCATGCCGTCGCGGTACTGGTCGTTCCACTCGGCCCAGCCGAGCGGAAAATTGCCGACCTGGTAGCCGCCGTGCCCCAGGTCCCAGGGCTCGGCGATGAGCTTCACGCGGTTGAGCGTCGGGTCTTGCCGGATCGCGTCGAAGAAGCCGCCGAGGTTTTCCACCTTGCCGGCCTCGCGCGCCAGGGCCGAGGCCAGGTCGAAGCGGAAGCCGTCGACGTGCATCTCCTCGGCCCAGTAGCGCAGCGAGTCCATCACCAGTTGCAGCGCGTGCGGATGCTCCAGGTTCACGGTGTTGCCGCAGCCGGTGAAGTCGTCGTAGTAGCGCCGGTTGTCGGCGTTCGCGATGTAGTAAGAGGCGTTGTCCACCCCGCGCATCGACAGCGTGGGCCCGAGCTGGTTGCCCTCGCAGGTGTGGTTGTAGACCACGTCGAGGATCACCTCGATGCCCGCGGAGTGCAGCGTCTTCACCATGGTCTTGAATTCCTTCACCTTGCCCGAGGCGCTGTAGCGCATTTCGGGGGCGAAGAAGGCCAGCGTGTTGTAGCCCCAGTAGTTCTGCAGGCCCTTTTCGGCCAGGTGCCGGTCGTTGAGGAAGCTGTGCACCGGCAGCAGCTCGACGGTGGTCACGCCCAGCCGCTTGAGGTAGTCGACCACGGGCGCGCTGCCCAGGCCGGCGTAGGTGCCGCGCAGCTCGGGCGGCACGTCGGGATGGGTCATGGTGAAGCCGCGCACGTGCATCTCGTAGATCACCATGTCCTGCCACGGCACCGAGGGGCGGCGGTCGTCGCCCCAGGTGAAGGCGGTTTCGAGCACACGGCCCTTGGGCATCAGCGGCGCGCTGTCGCGGCGGTCGAACGACAGGTCTTCGCGCTTGCTGCCCACGGTGTAGCCGTAGAGCGCGTCGCCCCAGCGCAGCTCGCCGACCAGGTCTTTCGCGTAGGGGTCGACCAGCAGCTTGTTGGGGTTGAAGCGGTGCCCCTCCTCGGGCTTGTAGGCGCCGTGCACCCGAAAGCCGTAGGCCTGGCCGGGGCGGGCCTCGGGCAGGTAGCAGTGCCACACGCCGTCGGTGCGCTCGCGCAGCACGATGCGCTGCAGCTCGTGGCGGCCGCGCTCGTCGAACAGGCACAGCTCGACCTTGTCCGCATGCTGCGAGAACAGCGCGAAGTTGACGCCCTCCCCGTCCCAGGTGGCGCCGCGCGGATACGGGCGGCCGGGCCAGACGGCGGTGATGGTCGGGTTGGTTTTTCTTGTCATTCAGGTCCGTGGCGGCTGCAAAAAGAAGGCGAAAAATCGGAGGGCAAGAATCAGCGCGGCGGCCGGTCGTCGAAGCGCGGCGGGCTGGCGGCCGGGCTGCCGTAGGGGGTCACGCCGGGCTCCTTCACGGCGGTGGCGGGTGGCGCGGGTGGCGGTGGAGGCCTGATCTGCTGCTGTCTAGGCCACCAGCGCTCGATCTGCGCCTTCGCCCAGTCCTTGCCGGCCAACCCGAATGCCAGGGCCAACGCAAAAACCACGCCCGCCAGGATCACCAGGAAGCTCTCGCGCACGATGTCGCCGCCCACCCTGATCTGGTCGAGCGCGATCAGGATCACGAAGGCCATCACCGCGTACTGCGCCACCTTGGCGAACAGCGTGGCGTCCTGCATCTTCACGCCCCGGAAGTAGCTGCCCACCGCGTCGCCCACGAACTTGGCGAAGTACGAGCCGAAGGCCAGCACCAGCAGCGCGACGAACACGTTGGGCACGAACCAGACGATGCGCCCCAGCAGGTCGGCGATGTAGCTCAGCCCCATGCCGTTGAAGGCGATGAGCAGCGACGCCAATATCACCAGCCAGTACGCCAGGATGCCGAACAGGCTGCTGGTGTCGCCCGCCAACCCGCCCTGGCGCAGGAAGTTGTCGAGCCCCGCGCGTTCGGTCAGCACGTTGAAGTTGATGGCGCGCAAGGCCTTGGTCACGGCAAAGCGCGCCGCCTTGGCGACGAGCCAGCCCACGAACACCACCACCAGCGCCACCAGCAGGCGCGGAATGAACGCTCCCACCTGGTAGAGGATGGCGCGCAGCGGCTCCAGGTGAATGCCGAAGTTTTCCATGTGTATTTCCCCGAGTGATGGAGGGCCGTGGCCTCAGGACCGCTGTCGCGGCTGGATGAGCGCAAGCACGCCGTGCAGCGGCACCTGCACCCAGTCGGTGCGGTTGTTGAGTTCGTAGCGCAGTTCGTACAGCGCCTTCTCCAGCTCGAACAGCGCAAGCAGTTCGCCGTCGATGGGCGCACCGTCGGGCTGCGCGAGCGTGCTGGCGTAGCCCTGCATGAAGGCGTCGCGCGTGGCCTGCTCCCAGGCGATGGCGGGCGCGGCCAGCTTCTCGGCTTCTTCCGGGCTCTGCGCCACCCGGCGCAGCGCCGACCAGCGCGCGTAGTTGAACGAGCGCAGCATGCCCGCCACGTCGCGCAGCGGCGAACTCTTGGCGCGGCGCTCCTCGAAGCTGCGCGCGGGTTCGCCCTCGAAGTCGATGATGACGAAGTCGTTGTCCTTCACCAGCACCTGGCCCAGGTGGTAGTCGCCATGAAAGCGGCTCTTGAGCGCGGCACCGCCGCCGCCCTCGCCGACGAAGCGGCGCTCGGCGATGTTGGCCTGCAGCGCATCGGCGGCGCGCAGCAGCGTCTCGGCATCGGCCTGCGCGCCGGGAGGCAGCGCGCCGATGCGCTCGCGCAGCAGCGCCAGCGTGACCGTGGCGTCGCCGGCCGCATGCGTGCGAAAGCCCGCCACGTCGGCGGCCGACAGCGGCTCGGGGTCGAACGCGGCCGCGCCGGTGCGGGTGCCAGCGCGCGGTGCAGCTCTGCGGTGCGCTGCCCCAGCGTGGCGATCAATGCGAGGAAGCCGCCGTGTACCGACAGCACGTCGGGCGCGTCGGTGGCGCCGTCGGTGGTGGCCACGTCGCGCAAGAAGCGCTCCAGGTAGCCCAGCGTGTAGTCCCAGCCGTCGCCCTGGTTCGCAACGTAGCTCTGCACCATCGCGAGCGTCATGGTGCGGCCGTCGTTCGTCAGGTATTCGAGCGCGCCCAGCACCGGCACGCAGTGCGGGTACTGCACCTCGGTGAGAAAGCGGCCCATCTCCAGCTCGGGGTTGATGCCCTCGCGCACATGGCGGTAGCCCTTGAGGAACAGCGTCTCGTCGAGCGTGACCACCGTGTTGCTGCTCACGCCGCTGGGCCGCCCGACCGGCAGCGCGTCCAGGTCGATGCCCATGCGCGCGAACGCCCCGGTCGCCTTGAACACCAGCTTGCCGTTGCCCGTGGCCAGCTCGGAGCCCCGCCCGATGGCGCGCACCAGCTCGCGGCAGAAGGCCTCGTCGTAGAAGGCGTCGCCCATCAGCCCGACCTGCGCCTGCTGCCGCACCTTGGCCAGCGCCGCCTGCGCCACGCCGGCCATGCGCTCTTCGTCGCGCTCTTCCCAGGCCAGCGCCAGCGGCATGAAGTAGGTGGCGCCGCCGGGCGGCCCGTCGAGCGCGAGCAGTGGCAGCATCCAGCTCAGGCCGTTGACCTCCCACACCGCGTGGTCGACGATGCGCGCGCGCTCGATGGCCGTGCCCTTGGAGGCATACCAGCGCTGGATCTCGATGTGGCGCGGCAGCGTCTCCAGCTCGAACTGGCTGCGCATGCGCTCCGACATGCCGATGCGCCACGGCATCACGCGCTCGCGGAAGAAGCTGGTCCAGCCGTCGAACAGCACCAGCGTGGGCCACTCCTGCAGCGCCACGCCCTGGTCGTGCCAGCTCGGCGCGTCGGCCTCCGAGGTGAGCTTGAACCAGTAGAAGCCGTAAGAAGACAGCGTGAGCAGGTACGGCAGTTCGCCAATGGGCGGGAACGGCGCGCGCCCCAGCATCTCGATGGGCACGAAGCCGCGGAACTCCGACAGATCGAGCTCCACCGGCTGCGCCGCGCGCGACAGGTTGAACACGGTGAGGATCACGTCGCCGTCGTACTCGCTCAGGTAAGCCAGGATCTTGCGGTTGCCCGGCTTCAGGAAGCGCCGCTTGCCGCGCCCGAAGGCGTGGCTGGTCTTGCGCACGGCCAGCATGCGCTTGGTCCAGTTGAGCAGCGAGCTGGCGTCGCGCGCCTGCGTCTCGACGTTCAGCGCCTCGTAGCCGTACATCGCGTCCATGATGGGCTGCAGGTACAGGCGCTGCGGGTCGGCGCGCGAGAAGCCGGCGTTGCGGTCGGGGCTCCACTGCATGGGCGTGCGCACGCCGTTGCGGTCGCCCACGAACACGTTGTCGCCCATGCCGATCTCGTCGCCGTAGTAGATGATGGGCGAGCCCGGCATCGACAGCAGCATGCCGTTCATGAGCTTCACGCGGTCCAGGTCGTTTTCCATCAGCGGCGCCAGGCGCCGGCGAATGCCCAGGTTGATGCGCGCGCGCGTGTCGGCCGCGTACATGGTGTACATGTAGTCGCGCTCCTTGCTGGTGACCATCTCGAGCGTGAGCTCGTCGTGGTTGCGCAGGAAGATGGCCCACTGGCAGCCCTCGGGAATGTCGGGCGTCTGCGCCATGATCTCGACGATGGGGTGCCGGTCTTCCTGCGCGATGGCCATGTACATGCGCGGCATCAGCGGAAAGTGATACGCCATGTGGCACTCGTCGCCGTCGCCGAAATACTCGCGCACGTCTTCGGGCCACATGTTGGCCTCGGCCAGCAGGAAGCGGTTCTTGTACTGCGCGTCGATGGCGGCGCGCAGCTGCTTGATCACCGCATGCGTCTCGGGCAGGTTCTCGTTGCTGGTGCCGTCGCGCTCCACCAGGTAGGGAATGGCGTCGAGCCGGAAGCCGTCGACCCCCATGTCGAGCCAGAAGCGCATCGTCTTCAGGATGGCTTCCATCACCGCCGGGTTGTCGAAGTTCAAGTCGGGCTGGTGGCTGAAGAAGCGGTGCCAGAAGTACTGCTTGGCCACCGGGTCCCAGGTCCAGTTCGACGTCTCGGTGTCGGTGAAGATGATCCGCGTGCCCTGGTAGATCTGGTCGGTGTCGCTCCACACGTAGAAGTTGCGCTCGGGCGAGCCCGGCGGCGCGAGCCGCGCGGCCTTGAACCACGGGTGCTCGCTCGAGGTGTGGTTGATGACCAGCTCGGTAATGACGCGCAGGCCGCGCTTGTGCGCCTCGGCCAGCATCTCGCGAAAGTCGGCCAGCGAGCCGTACTGCGGATGCACGTCTTCGTACTCCGAGATGTCGTAGCCATCGTCGCGCAGCGGCGAGGGGTAGAACGGCATCAGCCAGATGGTGTTGACGCCCAGCTCCTTCACGTAGTCGAGCTTGGCGGTCACGCCCTGGAAGTCGCCCATGCCGTCGTTGTTGGAGTCGAAGAAGGCCTTGACGTTCAGCTGGTAGATCACCGCGTCGCGGTACCACAGCGGATCGTCGCTGTTGTCGATCTCGACGGTTTCAAGCGCGATGTGTGAGACGGGTGCATTCATGGGCGAGCGACCTCAAAGAAAGTAATCGAAGTCGCGCTCGTCGCCATGGCGCCGACGAACGACGAAGACGTGCGCGGGGCAGCTGTGCGGGTCGAGCCGCACGTAGTGCCAGTCGCCCTGCCAGGTGAAGCGCTGGCCGCTGAGCAGGTCGTGCATCTGGAAGGCCTGCGCGGGCGCGACGCCCACGCTCGCGGGCTCCAGCCCCAGCCAGCCCCACTGCGCGTTGTGCGGATCGAGGTTGACCACCGTCACCACCACGTTGGCGCCGTCGGCCGAGGCCTTGGCATAGGCCAGCAGTTGCGGGTTGTCGATGTGCAGAAAGCGCAGGCCCCGGTCCGCGTGCAGCGCCGGGTTCTCGCGGCGGATGCGGTTCACGCGCGCGATGAAGGGCGCGAGGCTGTCGGGGTCGTCGTGGTTCCAGTGGCGCAGCTGGTACTTCTCGGAGTCCAGGTATTCCTCGCTGCCCTGCTCGCGCGGCAGGTGCTGGCGCAGCTCGTAGGCGGGGCCGTAGATGCCGTAGCTGGCCGACAGCGTGGCCGCCAGCACCAGCCGCGCCATGTAGGTGGCGGCGTCGCCGCCTTGCAGCTGCTCGTGCAGGATGTCGGGCGTGTTGGGCCACACGTTGGGGCGGAAGTAGTCGATGCCCGGCGCACTCGACAGCTCGGTGAAATACGCCACCAGCTCTTCCTTGGTGTTGCGCCAGGTGAAGTAGGTGTAGCTCTGCGAGAAGCCCAGCTTGGCCAGCCGGTGCATCACCTTGGGCCGCGTGAAGGCCTCGGCGAGAAAGATCACGTCGGGGTGCTCGCGCTTGACCTCGCCGATCACCCACTCCCAGAACGGGAAGGCCTTGGTGTGCGGGTTGTCGACGCGGAAGATGCGCACGCCCTCGCCCACCCAGTGGTCGAACACGCTCTTGAGCTCGGCCCACAACGCGCGCCAGTCGTCGCTCTCGAAGTTGAAGGGGTAGATGTCCTGGTACTTCTTGGGCGGGTTCTCGGCGTACTGCACGGTGCCGTCGGGGCGCCAGCGGAACCAGTCGGGATGCGCCTTCACGTAGGGGTGGTCGGGCGCGCACTGGAAGGCGATGTCCAGCGCAATTTCGAGCCCGTGGTCGGCCGCGCGCGCCAGCAGGCGCCGAAAGTCCTCGGCCGTGCCGAGCGCGGGCAGGATGTCCTTGTGCCCGCCCTCGGCCGCGCCGATGGCCCAGGGGCTGCCCACGTCTTCGGGACCGCTCACGAGCTTGTTGTTGGGCCCCTTGCGCTGCACGCGGCCGACGGGGTGGATCGGCGGAAAGTACAGCACGTCGAAGCCCATTTCAGCGATGGCCGGCAGGCGCGCCTCCACGTCCTTGAAGGTGCCGTGCACGCCGGGCTCCTGGCCGGCCGAGCGCGGGAACAGCTCGTACCAGGTGCTGAAGCGCGCGCGCTCGCGGTCGGCCACCAGCGGCAGCTCGACCGGGTGGCGCACGGCGTGGCGCCGGTCGGGGTAGCGGCGCGCGAGGTCGGCCAGTTCGTCGTCGAGCGCCAGCGCCTTGAGCGACACGGCGTCGGTGCCGGGCGCGGTCGCCACGGCTTCCAGCTCGGTGGCCCAGTGCTGCAGCGCGATGCGGTCGGCGCCCTCGGCGCGCCCGGCGGCGGCGGCCACTTCGAGCGCACCGACCTCCGAGGCGATGCGCACGTCGTCGGGGTCGACGCGGCGCGCCATTTCGCTGCGCCACGACTCGAAGGGGTCGACCCAGGCCACGGCGGTGTACACGTAGCGCCCGAGCGCGGGCGGCGAGAACGCGGCCTCCCACACGTCGTTGCCCAGCGGCTTCATCGGCACTTCGCGGAACTCGGCCTGCTCGAGCGCGCGCCAGCACAGCTGCACGCGCAGCACGTCGTGGCCGTCGGTGAAGCAATGCGCGCGGATGCGCACGCGCTCCCCGGCCACGCACTTCACGGCGAAGCGGCCGTTGTCCACGGCGGGCAGCACGGCGTCGATGACGGCGCGCGCATTGCCATGGGGGTTGTCGATGTCGGGTGCCACGGCGGCAGTGGCGTGGCGGGGCGCGAAGATGTTCTTCATGGTGACGGCCGTTGCTCCAGGATCAATGTCGACAGCGGTGGCAGCGTCAGGCACACCGACTGCATGCGGCCGTGCGAACGCACGGGGGCGGCCTCCACGCCGCCGAGGTTTCCCCAGCCGGCGCCGCCGAACTCGGCCGCGTCGGTGTTGACGACTTCGCGCCAGAGGCCGCCGAGGGGAACGCCCAGCAGGTAGTTGGTGCGCGGCACCGGCGTCATGTTGCTCACCACCAGCAGCGGCGGGCTGCCGTCGGCCGCCTTGCGCAAGAAGGCGAACACGCTGCGCTCGGCGTCGTCGGCCGCGAGCCATTCGAAGCCGGCCGCCGAGAAGTCGAGCTGGTGCAGCGCGGGCGCCTCGCGGTACACGCGGTTCAGCTGCGCCACCAGCCGCTGCAGGCCGCCATGGCCCTGCTGCTGCGTGACCCACCATTCGAGCTCGCCGTCGTGCGTCCACTCGCGGCGCTGGCCGAACTCGCCGCCCATGAAGAGCAGCTTCTTGCCCGGGTGCGCCCACATGAAGCCGAACAGCGCGCGCAGGTTGGCAAACTGCTGCCAGCTGTCGCCGGGCATCTTGTTGATGAGCGAGCCCTTGCCGTGCACCACCTCGTCGTGCGACAGCGGCAACACGAAGTTCTCGTGAAAGGCATACACCAGCGAGAAGGTCAGCTTGTGGTGGTGGTACTTGCGATGGACCGGGTCTTCCTTCATGTAGGCCAGCGTGTCGTGCATCCAGCCCATGTTCCATTTCTCGCCGAAGCCCAGGCCGTCCATGTCGGTGGGGCGCGACACGCGCGGCCACGCGGTCGACTCCTCGGCCACGGTGAGCGTGTCGGGGAACTCGCGGTACACGGCGCGGTTGAGTGTCTGCAGGAAGTCGATGGCCTCGAGGTTCTCGCGCCCGCCGTGGCGGTTGGGCACCCACTCGCCGTGATTGCGCGCGTAGTCCAGGTAGAGCATCGACGCCACGGCATCCACGCGCAGCCCGTCCAGGTGGTACAGGTCGAGCCAGAACAGGCCCGAAGACACCAGGAAGCTGCGCACCTCGGGCCGCCCGTAGTTGAAGATGCTGGAGTTCCACTCGGGGTGAAAGCCCTGGCGCGGGTCGGCATGCTCGTACAGGTGCGTGCCGTCGAAGAACGCCAGCCCGTGCTCGTCGGTCGGAAAGTGCGAAGGCACCCAGTCCAGCAGCACGCCGATGCCCTGCTGGTGCAGGTGGTCGACCAGGTACATGAAGTCCTGCGGCGAGCCGTAGCGCGCGGTGGGCGCGAAGTAGCCGGTGGTCTGGTAGCCCCACGAGCCGTAGAACGGGTGCTCGGTCACGGGCATCAGCTCGATGTGCGTGAAGCCCATCTTCACCACGTACGCGGCCAGCTCGTGCGCGATCTCGCGGTAGCCCAGGAACTGCCCGTCATGCCGGCGCCACGAGCCCAGGTGCACTTCGTACACCGACATCGGCGCCTCGAGCGAATTGCGCATGCCGCGCGTCGCCATCCATTCGTCGTCGCCCCAGTCGTAGGCCAGTTCGCAGATGCGCGAGCCGGTGGCCGGCGGGTGCTCGGCGCTGAAGGCCACGGGGTCGGCCTTGTCGACGGTGTAGCCGCCTTGGTGCGAACGGATGCGGTATTTGTAGGCCTGCCCGATCACCGCGTTGGGCACATGGCCCTGCCAGATGCCGGTGTGGTCGGGGCTGGGCTGGAGCGGGTCGGCCTCGCCCGACCAGTAGTTCCAGTCGCCCACCACCGAGACCGAGGCCGCGTTGGGCGCCCACACCGCGAAGCTGGCGCCGCCTTGCGGCTGCGGGTGGCAACCCAGCAGGTCGTACAGCCGTGCGTGGGTTCCTTCACGAAAAAGATAGGCGTCTCGCTCGCCCTGGAGTGAATGGTTCAGAGGCACCGGCGTTCCTTGATTTGAAGGCCAGCGAAGCGGCTGTTCGACAAGGAACGACTGCGCCTCTCGCTTGGCTTGATGCCAATTTGCGCGGGTGTCGATGGCCGTGGGTACGGCCTGGGCCGCCTCGCCTTGTCGGAGAGTTGCCCGTGTCCCCTTTTTCGCTGCCCGTCGTTCAGGCGTGCAGCGCGAAGTCGTCCAGGGTCAGTGTGATGCAGTGGCGTGGCGCGGCGCGGTAGAGCGCGATGGCCGCGGGCTCGATCGCCTGGTAGTGCTCGCGGCAGGCGTCCAGCAGGCGGTCGCCGATTTCTCGCACGCCGAATTCGTCGTGCAGCGTTTCCTCGGAAATCTGCACGATCACGCGCGGGCCCTCGGGGCCGTCCGGATAGAAAGCAAACCGCACGCTCGCCGAGTCGAAGCAGTAGATGCCTTCGAATTTCATCGCTCTTGTCTCCTTGTGAATCGGGGGCGATTGAGCGCGCATCGCGCGGCGATGGAGAGTGGTGTTTGTCGCATGCGCGTGCAGGACAGGTCCTACAAGAAACGCGGCCTGCGCTTGCAGCCGAAGTCGGCTTCGGCCATGGCATTCGGGCGCCGATGCGGCGAAGATCGGTGCTTCGGACTTTCTGGACTTTCTCCTTCCCCCTGGACCACCCGCCCCGAATGACTGCACCGATCCCCCGCCTTCATCGCTGCGCCGCAGCATCCGCCCTCGCGGCCGCGCTGCTGCTGCTCGGCGCCTGCACCGGCACCAGCGAAGCCCAGCGGCAAGCCACCGCCAGCGCGCCGCCGCCCACCGACTGCACCGCCTGGGTCGGCACCGACCGCAACGCCATGATGGGCGGCTACCTGCTGCCGCAAGGCCCGCACGGTACAGGCGTGACCGAGTGCGTGCCGGTGCTCATGACGGCCAACCGCCCGCCCGCCGGCTATGCGGGCGGCGACTACCACATCAGCGAATTCACCGACGACAAGCTCAAGGCCCGCTGGCGCGCCTGCAAGGAAGACGCCGACTGCTTCAAGCGCATCGACGCGCAGATGCAGCGCTGGTTGCCGCCCAACAAGGAGCGCGCCACGCGCTCGACCGGCGTGGTCGACCCCTCGGGCAAGATCGACCCCGACGGCCAGGTCGACCTCAAGCAGATCCGCCGGCCCGCCTTCTTTGCCAAGGCGCCCTACCGCGAGGGCATTGCCGAGGCCGACGCCCGCACCTACATCGTCGAGTTCACCGCGCCGCGCGACGCCTTCGAGCGCATCGACCTGAAGATGACCGGCGACATCAAGCTGCGCGGCTGGTACATCGAAGGCGCGGGCGTGGACGACGGCAAGGGCAAGAAGACGCGCGCGCTGGCCATCATGGCGCCGGGCGGCGGCGGGCAGCTCACGGCCATCCAGCACCCCGACGAGGTGGCCTACCGCATCGACGAGAAGACGGGCAAGACCATTCCGGTCAGCTTCCCCAACGCAACCACCGAGACCATGGGCCAGCGCTGGTGGCGCGAGAACCTGTATGCGCTCAACCAGGCCGGCTTCGACGTGCTGGCCTACGACCGGCGCGGCGAAGGCCTGTCGGGCGGCTTCAGCGACACCAACACGCTGGAGCAAGGCGAGGACGTGTTCCGCGCGCTCTCGGCCCTGGAAGGCGGGCGCGGCCTGCGCCTGCTCACGCCCTCGGGCGAGCTGCTCGAAGGCGACAGCGCGCGCGGCCGGCTGCTGGCGGGCATGAAGGCCGAGGAGATTCCGCTGGTGCTGGGCGGCTACTCGCGCGGCTCGATGTCGACCGCCTGGGCCATGACCAAGAACTACGTGGCCGAATGCAGCTTCGACATGCCCGTGCCCAGCTGCACGCCGCCCAAGGGGCTGAAGAACATCCGCGGCACCATCCTGCTGTCGTCGTTCGCCAGCGGCGCGGGCTACGTGGGCGACTCGCCCGACCTGGCCGACCGCAACCTGTTCCTGGGCGGCATGGCGGCGGACCATCACATCGTGTTCTATCCGAACTCGTCCACTCTCGCGGGCATGGACCGCTGGCCCGCCGCGTTCTTCGGCAAGGGCCTGTGGGACCGCGCCGAAACGCTGGAGGGCACCGTGGCCGCCTACAACCGCATTCCCGGCTTGAAAGAGATCGTGCTGGCGCGCGGGCCGCATTCGATCGAGACCTGGCCCGCGTCCGACCGCGCCTACCTGCGCGAGCGCATGGTGGTGTTCGCCAGGACGGTGATCATCGGCGCGCGCAGCATTCCGGGCGCGCGGCCGTGGAAGGACTTCAAGTCGCTGGTGGCGACCACGCCCGATTCGTGGGAACCATCGTCCAAGCCGAAGGCACAGGCCGCGAAAGCGCCCTGAGCCACACCCGCCACGCCGGCCGCACGATCCGGCGAAAATCACCGCCGCTCCCGGCCACCCCGGCCGGGCAAGGACCCGCCCCATGTTTCCCCAAGACGTTCTCTTCGCCTACATCGCGGCCTGCCTCGTGGTGGTGATGGCGCCCGGCCCCGACAACATCCTGGCCATCAGCCGGGGCCTGAGCCAGGGCAAGGCGGCGGCCACACTGTCGTCGGTGGGCGCGGGGTTGGGCATCATGTTCCACACGACGGCGGCGGCGCTCGGGCTGTCGCTGGTCATCCAGGCTTCGCCGGTCGCGTTCTGGGCCGTCAAGGCGGTGGGCGGGCTGTACCTGCTGTGGCTGGGCTACAAGGCGCTGGCCTCGCGCAGCCTGATCTCGTTCGAGCCGAGCGCGCACCAGTCGCTGCGCAAGGTGTTCTTCACGGGCCTGCTGTCGAACGTGCTGAACCCGAAGCCGGGCCTGTTCGTGCTGGCCTTCCTGCCGCAGTTCGTCAGCGCGGCGCGCGGGCCGGTGGCGCTGCAGATGCTGGTCTACGGCGCGATCTTCGCGCTGCTCACGGCGCTGATCTTCACCGTGCTGGGCTGCTTCGCGTTCCGGCTGTCGTCGTGGCTGCGCCGGCATCCGCGCGTGGGCACCGGGCTGAACGTGGGCGCGGGCCTCACGTTCATCGCGGCCGGGCTGTCGGTGCTGGCGCTGCGCCAGCGCGCCTGATCGATCAGTACTTCTGCGGGTTGTTGGGCCGGCGGTCGTAGCGGTCGGGCACGCCGTCGCCGTCGCTGTCGCGGTTGCGTTCGTAGCGGTCCGGAATGCCGTTGTGGTTGCGGTCGCGATCGCGGCGGTGGTCGTCATGGCCGCAGCCCACGGCGAGCGTGGCAACGGCGAGCACAAGAATGAAGTTCTTCATGGGCGGTTTTTTCTGTTGTAGGAGCCGTGCAGTGTGGTTTGCCCACCTGAAGAATCCATGAGCGGCTTCTGAAGTCTTCCTTAACTTGCGCCGCGCAAAAAAGAACCCGGCACCGCGTCGGGTTCCGCCGGGTTCAAGCCTCGGTGCCGTCATGCATCGAAGCCCTCGCAAAGGGAGAAATACGAGGGACGGGCATCCGTCGACTCCCAAGGTAGCAAAGCCGCGCGCCGCGTGCGCCAAGCGATGCCGACTTCGCGGGACGGACAAGACCTACCACCCCTCGGACACCTCGGACACGCCTCGGACACGCGCGCATCGCATGTCGGCTTCGGATGACACGGCTGTGCGCCGTGTGTCCTCACCGGCCCCGCGCATCGGCCCTTACGGTGAAGTATTGCTCGATCTTTCCCATACCTTTCACAGCACGCTCAAGGAGAACCCGCCATGACCAAGACCACCACCGACCACGGCAAGCTCTGGGACCTCATCAAGGACACGCGCTTCGGCATGCTCACCCACCGCCATGCCGAGGGCCAGTTGCACAGCCACCCGCTGACCACCCAGAACCGCGACGTCGACGCAGTGGCCACGCTGTACTTCTTCGTGCCGAAGGACGGCGACATCGCGCGCCACGTGGCCACCGACCCGGCCGTGAACGTGGCCTACGCCAACACCGGCGACGACAGCTACGTGTCGGTGTCCGGGCGCGCCGCCCTGCGCGAAGACCAGGCGCTGAAGGAAGCGCTCTTCACCACCATGGCGAAGGCCTGGTTCCCCAACGGCCCCACCGACCCGAACCTGGGCCTGCTGGCCGTGAGCGTGGTCGAGGCCGAGTACTGGGACGTGGACGACAGCAAGATGGTCCAGCTCTACAAGATGGCCAAGGCCGCCATCACCGGCGAGCCGCCGAAGAACCTGGGCGAGCACAAGAAGGTGTCGGTCTGAACGCAGGGCCGCTGATGACGCCGCCGACGTCCCCGCCGCACACCGACACGCCCACCGCTTCGCGCAGGCCGCACCGCTGGCAGTTCATCCGCGCGGGCAGTGCAGACCAGGTGATCTTTCGCACCGGCGAAGACATCGCCCGCCTGGGCGAGCTCGACCAGAAGCTGTGGGTCGCCCTCGCCTGCCCGACGCGCGGCATCGACTTCGACACCCGCACGCTCGACCTGATCGATTCCGACGGCGACGGCCGCGTGCGCCCGCCTGAAGTGGTGGCGGCCTGCGAGTGGGTCTGCGCGCGGCTGCGCAACCCCGACGTGCTGCTGCAGGGCAGCGACGTGCTGGCGCTGGACGACCTGGACGCCGACAACCCTGGCGGCGCGCGCCTGCTCGAGGAAGCGCGCCGCCTGCTGCAGATCCAGGGCCGGCCCGAGGCCCCCACGCTCACGCTCGCCGACATTGCCGACCGCGGCGAACTGCTGGCCGCCATGCGCTTCAACGGCGACGGCGTGGTCACCCCCGACACCGCGCGGGACGAGGCCGTGCGCGCCGCCATCGACGAGGTCATGCGCACCCACGGCAGCGTGCCCGACCGCCACCGGCAGACGCCCGGCGTGGACCGCGCGCGCGTGGAAGCCTTCTTTGCCGAAGTGCAGACCGCGCGCGACTGGCACGCGCAGGCCGACGCGGGCAATGCCGAACTGATGCCGCTGGGCGAGCCCACGCTGGCCGCGGCCGATGCCACCGGCAAGGTGCAGGCCAAGCTCGACGACTTCTTCGCGCGCTGCCGCGTCGCGGCCTTCGACGCACAGGCCGTGACGGCGCTGAACCCTTCGCCCGAGGCCTACGACGCGCTCGGCGCGAACAGGCTCGACCTGTATGCCGAACCCATCGCCGACCTGCCGCTGGCGCCCGTCACGCCGCATTGCGTGCTGCCGCTGCACGGCACCAGCCTGAACCCCGCATGGGCCGACGCGGTGGCCGCCTTTGCCGAACGCGCCGTCGGGCCCCTGCTCGGCCCGCGCGAAGAACTCGCCGAGGCCGACTGGCTCGCCATCAGGCACAAGCTCGCGCCGCTGCAGGCCCTGATGGCCAAACGCCCCGACAACTGGGCCGCCGCGCTCCCGCTCGAGCGGCTCGACGCGCTGCTGCGCACCCGCGAGGCGCTGCTCGCGCTGATCCACGACGACGAGGCCGCCGAGGAACACAACGCGCTGCTGGTCGACCTCGAAAAGCTGATCCGCCTGCAGCGCGACCTGGTGGTGCTGCTCGACAACTTCGTGTCGTTCAAGGCCTTCTACCGCCGCGAAGGCGCGATCTTCCAGGCCGGCACGCTGTACCTGGACGGCCGCAGTTGCGAACTCACGGTGCAGGTGCAGGACACCGCCAAGCACGCCGTGCTCGCCGGCCTCGCGAAGACCTGCCTTGCCTACTGCGACTGCACGCGCCAGGGCGTGAAGATGAGCATCGTCGCGGCGTTCACCGCCGGGGACATCGACTTTCTGTTCGTCGGCCGCAACGGCGTGTTCTACGACCGCCAGGGCCGCGACTGGGACGCCACCATCACCAAGCTGATCGAGAACCCGACCAGCGTGGCGCAGGCCTTCTTCGCGCCCTACAAGAAGTTCGTGCGCGTGATCGAGGAGCAGGTGGCCAAGCGCGCCGCCGCGCAGGAGGCCGCCGGCCAGGGCAGCCTGACCAGCTTCGCCACCCGGCTCACCACGGCCGACCAGGCCGCCGGCGCCGACGCTGCGAAAGTGCCGACCGCCACGCCGCGCCCGGCCAGCCGCGTCGACGTGGGCACGGTGGCCGCCATCGGCGTGGCGCTGGGGAGCATCAGCGCGGTGCTGGTGGCCATCTTCGGCAAGTTCGTCGACCTGGGGCGAGTGGATACCGGTGGCGCTGCTGGGCATCGTGCTGGCCATCTCGGGCCCGAGCATGCTGATCGCCTGGCTCAAGCTGCGCCAGCGCAGCCTGGGCCCGATCCTGGATGCCAGCGGCTGGGCCATCAACGGGCGCATGAAGGTCAATGTGCGGCTGGGCGGCATGCTGTCGCAGACCGCGCGCGTGCCGCCCGGCGCGCGCCGCGTGGCACGCGACCCGTACCGCGACCGGCACGG
>NZ_MOWM01000071.1 GCF_016082275.1 Variovorax sp. E3 | reverse complement strand
CCCTGTCGCCAGCGCTTCGTTGGGTGCGCGCCCCCATCCCAGCCTTCCCCCAGAGGGGGAAGGAGCCAGCGGCAATTCAGTCCAGTGTGGGTTCCGCGCGCGGCGGTTGTTGCTGGTCGTCGTCGAGCGGCGCATTCACCGTGTCCACCGGCTCCGCCGCCTGCGCAATCGCCAGCACCGCGGCCGCCGTACGCTCGGCCGCCCCACGGTTCGACGACGCGAAAGCCAGCGCAGCCTGCGCCATCGCCGCGCGACGCTCGGGGTTCTCGACCAGCTTCAGCGCCGCCGTCACCGCCTGCTCCATGCCCTCGACACGCAGCGACGCACCGGCCGCCAGCGACAGCTGCGCGGCCTCGGCGAAGTTGAAGGTCGACGGCCCCATGATCACCGGGCAGCCGCAGGCCGCCGGCTCGATCAGGTTCTGCCCGCCCAGCGGCTCGAAGCTGCCGCCGAGCAGCGCCACGTCGGCCAGGCCGTAGTACAGCGCCATCTCGCCCAGCGAATCGCCGAGCCAGATCTCGGCCTCGGCGGGCTGCCCCGCCGCGCTGCGGCGCGCCACCGCGAAGCCTTCGGCCTCGATCAGCGCGGCCACTTCATCGAAGCGCTGCGGATGGCGCGGCACGATCATCCATTGCACGTCGTGCACGCGCTTGGCAATCGAGCGCACCGCGCCCTGCTCGGGCGGCACCGGCGAAGTCGCGCCGAAGCGCTTGAGCACTTCGAGCAACAGCCGCTCTTCGCCGTCGCGCGAACTCGCGAGCACGACCATCGGGCGCGGCAGGTGCTCACGCAGCGACATGGCCGTGCTGAGTTGGCGCGCGTCGGGCGTGGCATCGAATTTCAGGTTGCCGTACACGCCGGCCACCTTGGCGCCCAGCGACACGAGCCGGTGCGAATCGGCCTCGGTCTGCGCCCACACGGCGGTGAGCGCGGAATAAGCCGGCCGCGCAAGCCACGCCAGGCGCTCGGCCGCGGCCAGCGATTTCTCGTTGAGCCGCGCATTGGCCAGCACCAGCGGAATGCGGCGCTCGGCGCAGGCGGCGGCCATTTCGGGCCAGACCTCGGTTTCCATCAGCACGCCGATGCGCGGCTGGAAGCGGTCGAGAAAGCGCGCCACGGCGCCGGGCGTGTCCCAGGCTGCCAGACCTGCGTGTCACCGGGCTCGAGCAGCTTGGCGCCCTCTTCGCGGCCCGTGGCCGTGCCGTGCGTGAGCAGGATCGGCACGCCCGGGTACTGGCGTCGCAGCTCGGCGATCAGGATCGCGGCCGCGCGCGTCTCGCCGAGCGAAACGGCGTGGACCCAGCATTGGGCATGGCCGGTGATGGATTCGTCATAACGGCCGAAGCGCTCTTCGACGGCCACGCCATAGCCGGGCTCGGCCACGGCGCGGCGCCGCAGCTTGCGACGGACCAGCGGTTGCACGGCGGTGGTGAAGACGCCGTAGAGGCGCAGCAATAGCGAACGCACAGGCTAGCGACCTTTCAAAAGATATGGCCGGATGCGGCCGCCGCCGGGCCGCCCCAAGGCGAGCCGCGCCTCCCCCTCGGGGGGTGGCGAATTACACGGAGCGCAGCGAGTGAGAAGCCGGGGGGCCGACATCAATGCGCAGCAGCTGCCAGTTGGGCGTCGGGCTTGGCCGTTCGCAGCAGCGCCAGCATCTCGGCCTCGATGCGCTTCAGCGCCGCATCGGTCTGGCCTTCGAAGCGCAGCACCAGCACGGGCGTGGTGTTCGACGCGCGGATCAGGCCGAAACCGTCGGGCCAGTCGACGCGCAAGCCGTCGATGGTCGAGACCTGGGCCGGCGCCGCGAAGCGCGCGCCCTTCACCAGCTTGTCGACCACCGCGTGCGGCTCGCCCTCGGCGCAGGCCACGTTCAGCTCGGGCGTCGAGAAGCTCGTGGGCAGCCCATTGAGCACCGCGTTCGCATCGGGGCTCTTGCTCAGGATTTCGAGCAGGCGGCAGCCCGCATAAGTGCCGTCGTCGAAGCCGAACCAGCGCTCCTTGAAGAAGATGTGGCCGCTCATCTCGCCACCCAGCGGCGAATCGATTTCCTTCATCTTCGCCTTGATGAGCGAGTGGCCGGTCTTGTAGATCATGGCCTTGCCGCCCGCCGCCTCGATGGCCGGCGCCAGCCGCTGCGAGCACTTCACGTCGAAGAGGATGGTGGCGCCCGGCACGCGCGACAGCACGTCCTGCGCGAACAGCTGCATCTGGCGGTCGGGGAAGATGTTCTGGCCGTCCTTGGTGACGATGCCCAGGCGGTCGCCGTCGCCGTCGAAGGCCAGGCCCAGTTCGGCGTCGCTGCTGGCCAGCGCGGCCATCAGGTCCGCGAGGTTCTCGGGCTTGCTCGGGTCGGGGTGGTGGTTGGGGAAGTTGCCGTCGACTTCGCTGAACAGCTCCGTCACCTCGCAGCCGATGGCGCGGAAGATGGCCGGCGCCGACGCACCCGCGATGCCGTTGCCCGAGTCGACCACGATCTTCATCGGCCGGGCCAGCTGGATGTCGCCGGCGATGCGCTTCACATACGCGTCGGTCACGTCGACCTTGCGCACGCTGCCGCCGGCAGCCAGTTGCGCCGAGCCGGCTTCCATGGTCTTGCGCAGGCCCTGGATCTCGTCGCCGTAGATGGCGCGGCCGGCCAGCACCATCTTGAAGCCGTTGTAGTCCTTGGGGTTGTGGCTGCCCGTGACCTGGATGCCGCTGGTGCACAGCGTGTGCGCGGCAAAGTACAGCATGGGCGTGGTGACCGCGCCCACGTCGATCACCTCGACGCCGGTGGCCACCAGGCCCTTGATCAGCGCCTCGGCCAACGCGGGGCCCGACAGGCGCCCGTCGCGTCCCACGGCCACCGACTTTTCGCCGGCCGCGCGCGCGGCGCTGCCGAAGGCGCGCCCCAGTGCTTCGGCCACGTCGGCATCGAGGGTGGTGGGCACGACGCCGCGGATGTCATAGGCCTTGAAGATCGACGCGCTGAGCTGCATGAATGGCGTTTCCCTGTGGGTTTTTTGGATCGAGGCATTGTAGGCAACGCTCCGGGGCGCCACATGTCCGAAAACGGCCAGTTGAAACGAGTCGAAACCGTATCATTTGCCCATGCCTACCGCCCACGCCCCCACCGAAGCGCTCGAGAGCGACGCCTGCTACCTGGCGATGAAGACGCACGACGCGCGCTTCGACGGGTCGTTCTTCACCGCCGTGACCTCCACCGGCATCTATTGCCGCCCGGTCTGCCGCGTCAAGCTGCCGCGCCGCGAGAACTGCCGGTTCTTCCGCCACGCGGCGCAGGCAGAGGCCGAGGGCTTTCGCCCCTGCCTGCGCTGCCGGCCCGAGCTGGCGCCGCGCGCGGCCAGCTGGTCGACCGAAGACGCCTCGCGCATCCTCGCGCTGCAGGCGGCGCGGCTGATCGACGAGCCCGACGCCTGGGCCGAGGAAGGCCCCGGCGCGGCGCAGATCGCGGCGCGGCTGGGCGTGAGCGACCGCCACCTGCGGCGCATCTTCGAGGCGCAGTTCGGCGTCTCGCCCCTTCAATACCTGCAGACGCGCCGCCTGCTGGCCGCCAAGCAACTCATCGCCGACACCCGATTGCCCATGACCCAAGTCGCCCTGGCCAGCGGATTCGCGAGCGTGCGCCGCTTCAACGCCGCCTTCGTCGAGCACTACGGACTCAACCCGAGCGCACTGCGCCGCGCCGGCGGCGCGAGCGTCGAGGGCGGCGAAGGCAAGGCGATCGAGGTGCGGCTGGGCTTTCGCCCGCCCTACGACGCCAACGCCATGCTGGGCTTCTTCGCGCGCCGTGCGCTGCGCGGTGTCGAGGCGGTCTCCACGTCGGACGGCAAGGAGCCCGCCAAGGGCAGCACGCCCACCTACGTGAAGCTGGCCCGCACGCTGCGCATCGCACAGGGCGCCCAGGCACATGCGGGCTGGCTGCAACTGCGCTTCGACCTCGAACGCGAGCAGATGCTGCTGTCCGTCAGCGACTCGCTGGCCGCCGTGCTGCCGATCGTCATCAGCCGCGCCCGCGCGCTGTTCGATCTCGACGCCGAACCGATGGCGATCAACGCCGCGCTGCACGCGGCCTTCCCGCACGGCGACGGGCTGCGCGTGCCGGGCACGGTCGACGGCTTCGAGCTGGCGGTGCGCGCGGTGCTGGGCCAGCAGATCACGGTGGCCGCGGCGCGCACCTTGGGCTCGCGGCTGGTCGAGGCCTTCGGCGAGCCGATCGCCACACCCGTCGACGGGCTGAACCGCCTGTTCCCCACGCCCGCGGCCATTGCCGCGGCGAGCGGCAACGCGCTGGGCCAGCTCGGCATCGTGCGCCAGCGGCAGACCGCGCTGCAGGCCATTGCCCGCGAGGTCGCGGCCGGCAAGCTGGCGCTGCATGCGGGGGCCGACGTGCCCTCGACCATCGCGGCGCTGCAGGAGCTGCCCGGCATCGGCGCCTGGACCGCGCAGTACATCGCCATGCGTGCGCTGCGCTGGCCCGACGCCTTTCCGGCCGGCGACGTCGCGCTGCAGAAGGCGCTGGGCGTGACCACCGCGCGCGCCGCCAGCGAGGCCTCGCAAGCCTGGCGGCCGTGGCGCAGCTATGCGGTGCTGCGCGCATGGCACGCGCCCTCGCCTTCGCCATCGCCCTGCGTGGCGGCGGCGGAACCTTCTCCCCTCATCACCACGGCAGGCCTCACCGCCTGAAATGTCATGAAGTTCAAGAGCAAAGTCATCTACACCTCGCACACCGACACGCCGCTGGGCGGCATCACGATGGCCGCCACCGACCAGGGCCTGGCCGGCGTCTGGTTCGACCAGCAGCGCCACTGGCCCGACACCACGGGCTGGATTCCCATGGACGACCACCCCGCGCTGGTCGAGGCGGCGGCCCAGTTGCGCGACTACTTCGCCGGCAAGCGCGACCGCTTCGACATGAAGCTCGACCTCTCGCACGGCACCGCGTTCCAGCAGAGCGTGTGGCAGCAGCTGCTGGCCATTCCGGCCGGCGCCACGCTGAGCTACGGCGCGCTCAGCGCCAACGTGGGCAACCCGGCCGCGGTGCGCGCGGTGGGCGCGGCCGTGGGGCGCAACCCCATCAGCGTGATCGTGCCCTGCCACCGCGTGCTCGGGTCCGACGGCTCGCTGACCGGTTACGCTGGAGGGCTGGACCGCAAGACCGCCCTTCTCGAACTGGAAGGCGCGCTGCAATAAGAAAACCTCCCGCTGGAGAACGAGAGACGCATGACCACAACGAACAACAACACGTCGGCCCCGGCCATCGCGCCCACACCCACTGCGTCCGCCGCACCCACCGCCTGGCTCGTCGACCTGGTGCTGCTGGGGGCGCTCTGGGGTGCGTCCTTTCTCTTCATGCGCATCGGCGCGGCCGAGTTCGGCGCGCTGCCCGCGGCCGCCGTGCGGGTGACCATTGCGGCGCTGTTCCTGCTGCCGGTCGCGCTGCTGCGCGGCCACGGCCCGACCATCGCCAGGCACTGGAAGGCCAGCTTCGCGGTCGGCGTCTTCAATTCGGGCTTGCCCTTCGCGCTGTTCTGCTTCGCGCTGCTGAGCATCAACAGCGGGCTGGCCGCCGTGCTCAACGCCACCACGCCGATGTTCGGCGCGCTGGTGGCCTGGGCCTGGTTTCGCGAGCGGCCCGCGGGCTCGCGCATCGTCGGCCTCGTGATCGGCTTTGCCGGCGTCGCGATGCTCGCCAGCCGCAGCGCCGGCGTGCATGCGGGCGCCACCGGCCATGCGGCGCTGTGGGGCGTGCTGGCCTGCCTGGGCGCCTGCCTGTGCTACGGCATTTCGGCCAGCGCCACGCGCCGCCACCTGAGCGGCGTGCCGGCCCTGACCACCGCCACCGGCAGCCAGATCGGCGCCACGCTGTTCCTGGCCATTCCCGCCGCGCTGCTGTGGCCCGCGCAAATGCCGAGCCTGCGCGCATGGCTCGCGCTGCTGGCGCTGGGCATCGCCTGCACCGGCGTGGCGTACATCCTTTTCTTCCGGCTGATCGAGCGCGCCGGCCCCGCCCGCGCGCTGACGGTGACCTTCCTGGTGCCGGTGTTCGCGCTGTTCTACGGCGCCGTGTTTCTCGACGAAAGCATCACGCAGTGGATGCTGGTCTGCGCGGGGGTGATCGTCTGCGGCGTGGCGCTGTCGACGGGCATCCTCAAGTTCGGCGCGGCGCGCAAGGCCCCGGCCTGAACTGCTCGCAGGGACCTCAGGCGAAAGCGCCGGCCACCACGTTGACCGACATGGCCAGCACCAGCATGTTGAAGGCGAACGACAGCACGCTGTGGAACAGCGTGATGCGCCGCATCTCCTTCGAAGTGGCTTGCACATCGGAGACCTGCGAGGTCATGCCGATCACGAACGAGTAGTAGAGAAAGTCGAAGTAGTCGGGGGCGTCGTCCTTGCCCGGAAAGTCGAGGCCGCCGTCGGGCGTGCCGCCCTTCTGGTCGATGTAGTAGCGGTGCGCGTAGTGGAAGGCGTAGATCGAATGCATCATCAGCCACGACCCCGCCAGCGCCACCAGCCCCAGCGCGACGTGCGCGGTGCGTTCCCAGCCGTTCATCTGCTTGACCTGCTGCAGCAGCATCGCGATGGCCACCACGCTCGCGCCGACCGCCACCAGCATCGACACCAGGATCACCACGTTGGGTTGGTCGAGCGACTGCGCGCGCTCGCGCGTGCTTCGCGCGTCGAAGGTGTCGGCCAGCCACCACGTGAGCACCTGGTAGACCAGCACGCCGGCGCACCAGCCGGCCAGCCCGCGCGCCATGCCGCCGAGCGGCAAGGGCGCCAGCGCGATGGCCACGCCGACGCCGACCACGCCGCCATACAGAAGACGCTGCGGACCGGTGGTGGTGGAAAGATGTTTGCGCATGCGGCACTGTAGCCCCGCGCGCGAACTGCTATCGTCGGACGCGACCCCACCATGAGCCACATTCCAGGAAATTTCCGCGCCGCGCTGGCCGCGCTGCTGTGCTGCGCGCTCTGGCACACCGCGGCCGGCGCGCCGGCGCCGCCGTCGTGCCGGCCGTGGTGCCCGACACCATCGCGCAGCGCGTGGCCGCCTGCATCGCCTGCCACGGGCGCGAAGGCGCGACCACCAACGCCGGCTACTTTCCGCGCCTGGCGGGCAAGCCGGCGGGCTACCTGTTCAACCAGCTCGTGAGCTTTCGCGACGGGCGCCGCTCGAACAGCGACATGGCGTACATGGTGCAGCACATGTCCGATGCGTACCTGCACGAGATCGCCGACTACTTCGCCGGGCTCGACCTGCCCTACCCGCCGATCTCGCCGCTGAGCGATGCCAGGCCCGAAGTGCTCGAACGCGGCCGCATGCTCGCGCTCGAAGGCGACCGCGAGCGCCGCTTGCCAGCCTGCGTGCAATGCCACGGCGCGGCGCTGACCGGCGTGCTGCCGGCCACCCCGGGGCTGCTGGGCCTGCCGCGCCTTTACCTCGCGTCGCAACTGGGCGCATGGCTCACCAACGACCGGCATGCGATGGCGCCCGACTGCATGGCCGAGGTCGGCCGGCGCATGTGGTCTTCCGACGTCAACGCCGTGGCGAGCTGGCTCGCGACACAGCCGATGCCCGCCAACACCCGACCGGCCGCATCGCTGCCCGCGCCGATGCCGATCGCCTGCGGCGGCATCTCGAAATGACGAGGCACGCATGAGCCTCTTGCGACGCGCCGGATGGACGGTGCTTGTGCTGGTCGTGCTTGGCGCGCTGGTGGCCGGCGCGCTCGTGGCCTTGAACCTGCGCGGCGAAGACCCGCTGCCCGAGCGGGCCGAGGCCTTCAACGCCACGCCGCAGATGGTCGAGCGCGGGCGCTACCTCGCGCTGGCCGGCAACTGCGCGGGCTGCCACACCACGCGCGGCGGCCGGCCCTACGAGGGCGGCCTGCCGATCGAGACGCCCTTCGGCACGGTCTATTCGAGCAACCTGACGCCCGACGACAGGACCGGCATAGGCAGCTGGAGCAGCGCGCATTTCTGGCGTGCGATGCACAACGGGCGGAGCAAGGACGGACGGCTGCTGTACCCGGCGTTTCCGTATCCGAACTTCACGAAGGTGACGCGTGAGGACTCGGATGCGATCTATGCGTTCCTGCGCACCGTGGCGCCGGCGCCCGCGCCGAACCTTGCGCACCGGTTGCGCTTTCCGTATGACACGCAGGCCGCATTGGCCGTGTGGCGCGCGCTCTCGTTCAAGCCCGAGACTTTCGTCGCGAATGCAGGCAAGCCTGCCGAGTGGAACCGGGGCGCCTATCTGGTCGATGGCCTCGGCCACTGCATCGCCTGCCATGGCAGCCGCAATTCGCTGGGCGCGACGGAGACGAAGCGCGGCCTGTCGGGCGGCCTGATCGCCATCGAGAACTGGTACGCCCCTTCGCTCACCGATCCGCACGAAGCCGGCGTGGCCGATTGGCCGAGCGCCGATGTCGTCGCGCTGCTCAAGACCGGCGTGGCGCCGCGCGGCTCCGTCATGGGCCCGATGGCCGACGTGGTGTTCCGCAGCACGCAGTACCTGGGCGATGCGGATCTGACCGCGATGGCCAGCTATCTCAAAGACCTGCCCGACATGCCGAAGCAGGAAGAACAAGTCACCACCAAGGCCCCGATCCGCCGCGATGCCGGCACCATGGCGCGCGGCGCGAAGATCTACGACCAGCGCTGCGCCTACTGCCATGGCGACCAGGGCCAGGGCGCGACGGGCGCTATCCGCCGCTGGCGGGCAACCGCGCCGTGAACATGGCGCAGCCCACCAACCTGATCCAGGTGATCGCGCATGGCGGCTTCCTGCCCACGACAGCGGGCAACCCGCGCCCCTACGGCATGCCGCCTTTCGGGCAGACGCTCGATGCTTCGGAAGTCGCTGCCGTGCTGACCTACATCCGCGGCTCGTGGGGCAACGACAGCGCGCCCGTCACGCAGCTCGACACCATGCGCCGCTGAGCGGCGCGCCATGCGGCGACCGTAGAGAACGTCCTACAAGCACAGCCGCATTCCGCGCATGGAAGCACGCCATGCGCCCTATTAACTTGTGGGTCATCAACAGGGAGCCGCGCCCGGAAGCCGCCTGCGCCAAGCGACGCGCAAGTGCCCGAGGCTTTTTCTTCGACCCCAAGGATTTTTCATGCTGTTGCTCCGCTCCCGCCCCTTCGACTGGACCACCCGCTTCGGTGCCTTCGGCGCATTGGTCGGCACCGGTTTTCTGTTTGCCACCGCACCCGCGCTTGCCGATCCGTCGCCCGCGCTGGACCGCTTCAGTTTCTCGGTCGGTGCCTTCAACGCCGACCCCAAGTTCAATGCCTCCGTCACCACGCCCTACGGCGCGCTGCAGTCGGGCGACATCAAGCCCGGCCGCGTGACGATGCCGCGCATCTCGGCCGACATGCTCATCGGCGACAGCCAGGGCATCTCGTTCGACTACTACAGCTACAAGCGCGACTATTCGGGCGGCCTTGCCAGCAGCAATTCGTTCGGCAACTTCGGCACGCTGAACACTTTCGGCAACGCAACATCAACACCAAGCTCGACTTCGCCAAGCTGTCCTACAAGTGGTGGATCGGCTCGGGCAACACCGTGCTGGGCCTGGGCGCGGGCGCGGCCTACTACCGTGCGACGCTGGGCGCGAGCGCCAATGCCGTCGTCAACGGGCAGGTCGGCACCTACAGCGAAAGCTCCAGCGACAACGCGATTGCGCCGCTGCTCGAAATCGGCGTGCGCCATGCCATCAGCCCCGACCTGCGGCTGTTCGCCGACGCCTCCGGCGTGTGGAAGAACGGCGGCCGCTTCCACGGCAACATCTACAACGCCTCGGCCGGCGTCGAGTGGTTCCCGGTGAAGAACATCGGCCTGGTGCTGGCCTACGGCGTCACCAACATCGACCTGACGCGCGACACCAACTTCGCGGACACGCGGCTGAAGGTGCGGCTGCAAGGGCCCTCGGCTTTCCTGAAGGCGCGCTTCTAAGGCCCCCAAGGCCTTCCGTGCGGCTCGTGTAGCCAGTCTTCGCAAGACGGGGCCGTGGCGCCAGCCTTAGCTGCGCCACACCGAACGAAGAACGGAGACACCGAGCATGCCTGCAGCCCCCACGGCCCTGCCGCCTTCCCACGCGCGCATTTCGCGCATCGCGCTGGGCGACGTCGTCCACCGCTGCGCGCGCCGCTTCGGCGAGCGCACGGCACTGATCGAGGGCGAGCATCGCCTGTCTTATCACGCGCTCGACGCCGCGACAAACCGCTTCGCGCACCACCTGCTGGGCCTGGGCCTGGCAAAGGGCGAGCGCGTGGGCATGCTGTGCAACAACTCCATCCAGATGGTGGTCGCCATGCTGGGCATCCAGAAGGCCGGGCTGGTGTGGGTGCCGATCAACACCGCGCTCTCGGTGGAGGCCATCGGCTACATCCTGGCGCACGCCGAAGTGCGGCACCTGGTGATCGACACCGCGCTGCATGCCAGGCCCGAGCTGCGTGAACTGCTGCAGGCCACGGGCGTGTCGCCGCTGCTGTGCGTGCTCGACGGCGACGCGCCGCCGGCCGGCATCGCGACCGTGCCGCAGGCCATTGCGCAAGGCCCCGAGTCGCTGCCCGACGTCGCCATCGACAGCACGGACCTCGCGCTCATCATGTACACCAGCGGCACCACCGGGCGCCAGAAGGGCGTGATGCATTCGCACGCGTCCGTTCACTCGGTGCTGCTGAGCAACATGGTCGAGTGGGGCAGCAGCCCCGAGCGCGCCGACGTGTGGAGCAGCGTGCTGCCGCTGTTCCATTGCGGGCAGCACACGGTGCTGATGTCGGCGCTGGCGGTGGGCGGCGCGCTGGTGGTGCTGCGCGGCTTCGACCCCGGCGCGGTGCTCGCGGCCATCGAGCGCCACAAGATCACGGTGATGGTCGGCCTGCCGATGATGTACGGCGCGTTGCTCGCGAACCCGCAGCGCGCCGCGCGCGACCTGTCGAGCCTGCGGCTGTGCGTGTACGCAATGGCGCCGATGTCGCGCACGCTGCTGCTGCGCCTGCTCGACGAGTTCTGCCCCAACTTCGCGCTGGTCTCGGGCCAGACCGAGATGTACCCCGGCGCCACCATCTTCGAGGCGCACGAGCAGCGCAAGCGCTTCGGCTCCTACTGGGGCGTGGGCACGCTGGTGAACGAGGTCGCGGTCATGGGCGACGGCGGCGAACTGCTCGGGCCGAACGAGGTCGGCGAAATCGTCTTTCGCGGCCCCAACGTGATGCTCGGCTACTACAAGGACCCGGAGGCCACCGCCAACGCGCAGCGCTTCGGCTGGCACCACTCGGGCGACCTGGGCAAGCTCGACGACGACGGGCAACTGATCTTCCTCGACCGCCTGAAGGACATGGTGAAGTCGGGCGGCGAGAACGTGCCGTCGATCAAGGTCGAGGAGGTGCTGCTGCGCCACCCCGCCGTGCTCAACGCGGCCGTGGTGGGCCTGCCGCACGACCACTGGGGCGAGGCCATCACGGCCTTCGTCACGCGGCGGCCCGATGCACCGGCCGACTTCACTGAAGCCGCGCTCACGGCTCACTGCAAGGAACACCTCGGCGGCTTCGAGGTGCCCAAGCAGATCGTCTTCCTGGCCGCGCTGCCGATGACCTCCACCGGCAAGATCCAGAAGTTCGAGCTGCGCAAGGCGCACCAGGGCCACTATCAGCGCGGCTGACCGGCTCCCCCGGCCACTTGCAGCAGCGTGGCGCGCACGTCCTTCTTCAGCACCTTGCCGACCTTGGAACGCGGCAGGTCGCCCCACACCTCGACCTGCTTGGGCGCCTTCACGCTGCCGATGCGCGCCTTGACGAAAGCCTTGATCTCTTCCACGTCGACCTGCCGGCCGGCGTGCAATTGCAGCACCGCCACCACGCGCTCGCCCCATTTCTCGTCGGGCAGGCCGACCACGGCGCTGTCCTGCACGTCGGGGTGCTGCATCAGCGCCTGCTCGACCTCGGCCGAATAGACGTTGAAGCCGCCCGAGATGATCATGTCCTTGGCGCGGTCGACGATGTACAGGAAGCCGTCGGCATCGAGGTAGCCGATGTCGCCCGTGTGGTGCCAGCCGAAGCGCCCCGCTTCTTCGGTCGCGCGCGGGTCCTTGTAGTAGCCCTGCATCACGAGCGAGCCGCGCACCACGATCTCGCCGCTGTCGCCGGTGGGCAGCAGCGCGCCGTCGCCGTTCATCACGCCCACCTGCACCAGCGGCCCGGGCCGGCCCGCCGACGACAGGCGCTGTCGTGCCACCGAGCCGTCGTCGTTGAAGTGGTCCCGCGGCGACATCATCGAGATCATCATCGGCGCCTCGGTCTGGCCGAAGAGCTGCGCCATGACGGGGCCGACTTTTTCGAGCGCCTCCTCGAGCCGCGCGGTCGACATGGGCGCGGCGCCATACCAGAAGCACTGCAGCGAATCGCGCTTGGTGGCCGCCAGCTGCGGATGCTGCAGCAGCATGTAGATCAGCGTGGGCGGCAGGAAGGTGTGGGTGATGCGGTGCCGCTCGATCAGCGCCAGGAAATCGCCGAGGTCGGGCTTGGGCATGATCACCACGCGCCCGCCCAGCGCCATCACCGGCAGGCACAGCACGCCGGCCGCATGCGTGAGCGGCGCCAGCGCCAGGTAGGCGGGCCGGCCCTCGAAGGGATAGCCCATGAGCGTGAGCGCCGACATGGCTTCGAGGTTGCGCCCCGTGAGCATCACGCCCTTGGGCTGCCCCGTGGTGCCGCCGGTGCCGGCGATCATGGCCACGTCGTCGGGCGGCGCGATGTCCAGCGGCGAATCGTCCAGCCCTTCGAGCCATTCGTCCATGGCGGGCGCGAAGGCCTGCGCATCGTTCAGGCACACCAGCGCGCGCAGCTTGGGCAACTGCGGGCGCATCTGCTCGACCATGGCCGCGTAGTTGCCGTGGAAGACCAGGCAGGCGCAGTCGAAGGCGTCGAGCACGAAGGCGTTTTCGCTGGCTTCGTTGCGCGGGTTGATCGGGCACCACACGCAGCCCGCGCGCGAGATGCCGAACACCGTGGCGAAGGCCATCGCGTCGTTGCTCGAGAGCACCGCCACCTTGTCGCCCGGCCGCAGGCCCGCGCGCTGCAGGCCGCGCGCCACGCGCCAGCTGATGCGCTGCACCTGGGCATAGCTCAGGTCGGTGTCGCCCAGCGTGAGGCAGGGCGAGTTGGCGCCCTGCTGGGCGCCCTTGTCGAGGTAGTCGACGAGGCGCATGGGTGTCAGCCCAGTTGCGTGAGCATGGGCTCCTGCACCAGCCCGAAGCTGCGCAGCGCACCCAGCAGCTCGCGATGCCCGAAGGCCTGGCAACCCGAGGCGAAGCCCGCGCGCCGTGGCGGCTGCTGCAGCAGCGAGGCCGCCGCGTAGGCCTGCAGCAGGCCGGTCTGCTTGTAGTTGCAGTTGCCGAAGATCACGCAGTGCACGCGGCCCAGCGGGCCCGAGGCATGCACCGAGTCGACGGACTTGTTGATGCGCGGGTTCTCGCGCGGGGGCATGGTGTTCATCACGCTCGACGCCGTCTTGGACAGCGCGGCGTAGCGGTCTTCTTCGTTCATGCCCTCGGTGGCCTTGAGCGCGGCGGCCACGATCTGCGGCACGCCCTGCATCAGCGCCTTGTTGAAGACACCGCCGAGCACCTTCACGTTGGCCACGCGCGGGTCGCGCTTGAACCACACGGGGTGCGAGGTGCCGCCCCAGGGCAGCGCCAGCGCGGCTTCGTGCTGGCCCGGAATCGACAGGTGGTACAGGCCCGCGTCGGGCTGCCACTCGACGTACTCGTTCTGCTCCAGGTAGTAGGCCTTCGACGTGGCCGCGTTCACCAGGATGGTCTGGGTCGAGGCGATGGTCGGGCTGCCGCCCCAGAACACGGCGATGTCCAGCGTGTCGAGCCCCGGCGTTTCCAGGCACAGCTGCGCCGCGATTTCGCCGGTGGTGTACATGTGCGCCAGGCCGGGCGAGAGCAGCAGGCCCGCGGCGGCGAATTTGGCGCCGAACTCCTGCTCGAGCGTGATGAGCCAGTCCTGCTCGCCCGTGGTGTCGGTGTAGTGGCAGCCGGCGGCCAGGCAGGCCTGCACGACCTCGGGGCCGAACTTGGCGAAAGGCCCCACGGTGTTGAGCACCACCGAGGCGCCGGTGAAGAGCTCGGTGAGCGCCGCCACCGAGTGCGCCACTTCGACCACCTCGTAGCTCGCGGTCTCGATGCCGGGCACGTTCGACTTCATTGCCGCATCGACCTTCTCCGCGCTGCGGCCTGCCGCAATGAAGGGGATGTTGTACTCGCGCAGGTACTCGCAGACCAGGCGCCCGGTGTAGCCGGAGGCGCCGTAGACGACGACGGGTTTCTTCTTGCTGTTGTTGCTGCTCATGTTTTCTCTCCTTGATGTCGTTCTGTTCACATGCCCATGCCGCCGTCCACCGCCAGGCCCGCGCCGGTGATGAACCGGGCCGCGTCGCTGCACAGGAAGACCACCACGTCGGCCATGTCGCCGACTTCGCCCAGGCGCCCGAGCGGCGTCTGGCCGATCACGTCGCCGACGGCCGCTTCGACGCTGGGCGCGAGGCCCGCCGCCACGATGTCGCTGGCCAGCTTCATGCCCATGTCGGTGGGCACGAGGCCGGGATAGATGCAGTTCACGCGCACGCCGTACCCCAGCTTGCCGGACTCCATGGCCGCCACGCGCGTGGCGCGGTCGACGGCCGACTTGGTGGCCGAGTAGCCCGCGATGGCCGGGAACGCGATGGTGGCCGCCACTGAGGCGATGTTGACCACCGCCCCGCCGCCGCCCGCGCTGCCACCGGGGCGCATCGCGCGGAACGCGTGCTTCATGCCCAGCAGCGTGCCGGCCACGTTCACGTCGAGCATGCGGCGCAGGTCGTCGCCGTTGACGTCGATCACCAGCGAGGTGATCTCGATGCCCGCGTTGTTCACGAGGATGTCGAAGCCGCCCAGTTCCTTCACGGTGGTCTCGGTGGCCGAGGCCCAGTCGGCATCCTTGGTGACGTCGAGCGGAACGAAGCCCACTTTCGCGCCCGATGCCGAGAGCCGCGCGGCGGTTTCGCGGCCCACGTCGGCGAGCACGTCGCCGATCATCACCGACGCTCCAGCCCCTGCCAGAGCCTCTGCGATGCTCGCGCCAATGCCGCGCGCACCGCCCGTCACGAGCGCACGGCGCCCTTTCAAGTCGAACTTGGCCATCACTTGTCTCCTGTGGATATGTTTATGAGATGGAGCGGTCATGCTAGAAATCGACTTGACGCATGTCAAGTTTTTCTTTGACACACGTCAAGATTTTTTAGAATGACATCCGTGGCACGCCGGATGCGGGTTCTCCCGCTTGCGTGATATGGTTTGCAATCAACAAGAGATACAGGGGCCGGCATGCGCGGTCCGGCTTTGAAATGACGACACATCAACGGGTAAAGAAGCACGCGGAGCGGGTGCCCAAGGCAAGGGTCGACAAGTTCTCGGAGCGGCGCGCCGAACTGGGCGAAGCCGCGCTCACCACGCTGGCGGCGCTGGGCTATGCGCGCACCAGCCTGCGCGAGATCGCGCAGAACTCGGAGTTCTCGCATGGCGTGCTGCACTACTACTTCAGCGACAAGATCGACCTGATCATCTGCAGCGTCAAGCAGTACAAGGCGCGCTGCGTCAAGCGCTACGACCACGCGGTCGACAGCGCCACCACCTGCGACGAACTGATGGAAGGCTTCCTGCAAAGCCTGGCCGACACGTTGCGCGACGAAGGCCACGTGCACCGCCTCTGGTATGACCTGCGTTCGCAGGCGCTGTTCGAGGAAGCCTTTCGCAGCGACGTCGTGCAGATCGACAAGAGCCTGGAAGACATGATCTGGCGCATCATGAGCCGCTTCACGCAACTGTCGGGCGAAGAGCCCGGCATGTCGCCCGCGGCCACGTATGCGCTGTTCGACGGGCTGTTCCAGCAGGCGCTGCTCAAGCACCTGTCGGGCGACACCAAGGCCGTGGCCGACATGCAGGCCGACGTGCGCCAGGCCATCACGCGCCTGTTCTCGCTGGGCGCCAAGGCCGCGCCGGCCGTCCGCAAGCGCCGCGCCTGACGCGCGCCGCCGGACGGGCATGCCCCCCTTCAACGCCGCCTACCGGCAGACCCTGCTCGCCGGCCGCCTCACGCTCGGCCTCATGACGCCGGTGGCCCGCGCCAACGGCGCCATGGCCGACCCCGAGGCCGAACGCAACATCGCCGCCCTCGCCGATCGGCTTGGCTTTGCCGCGCTGTGGACGCGCGACGTGCCGGTGATGGTGCCGCAGGGCGAAGAAATCTCGGTGCTCGACGAGCCCTTCGTGTGGCTCGCGATGCTGGCCGCGCCACGCGGCGCATCGCGCTGGGCACGGCCGCGGCGGTGCTGCCGCTGCGCCATCCGCTGCATGTGGCCAAGGCCGCGCTGTCGCTGAACCGGCTGTCGCAAGAGCGCTTCATCCTGGGCCTGGGTTCGGGCGACCGCGAGGCCGAGTTCGCCATCTTCAAGCAGGACATCGCGCTGCGCGGGGACGCCTTTCGCGAACGCTGGAACCTCGTGCGCTCGGCCCTCTCGCCCGAGCCGGCCGAGCGTGCAGCGCTGCACGAAGCCACCGGCGGCCATGACCTCATGGCCGCGCCCGCCGAACGCATCGGCATGCTCGTGGTGGGCTCGGCGCGGCAGTCGCTGCAATGGACCGCCGCGCATGCCGACGGCTGGGCCACCTACCACCGCGACGAGGCGCGCCAGCAGGGCCGCATCGGCCTGTGGCAGACGGCGCTGCGCGAGCGCGCGGGCAGCGAGGCCAAGCCCTTCATCCAGTCGCTGCAGATCGACCTGCTCGAAGACGCCGACGCACCGGCCGAGCCCATCGAACTGGGCCTGCGCACCGGGCGCATGCGCTGGTGGCGTACCTCGACCGCATGGAAGACGCCGCGTGGCGCATGTGCTGATGAACGTGGTGCGCGGCAAGCGGCCCGCCGCGGAGGTGGTCGAAGAACTCGGCCGCGAGGTGCTGCCCCGGTTGCAAGGCCATGCGCGCACGCCGATCGCCTGAGCCGGGCAGAATCCGGCGCTTGCAGTTTCTTCCTTCTTCAGGACACCACCCATGACCGATCTCTCGAGCTTCCCCATCACGAAGAAATGGCCCGCGCAGCACCCCGAGCGGCTGCAGCTGTATTCGCTGCCCACGCCCAACGGCGTGAAGGTGTCGATCATGCTGGAGGAAACCGGCCTGCCCTATGAGCCGCACCTCGTGAGCTTCGAGACCAACGACCAGATGTCGCCCGAGTTCCTGTCGCTGAACCCGAACAACAAGATCCCCGCCATCCTCGACCCCGACGGCCCGGGCGGCAAGCCGCTGGCGCTGTTCGAGTCGGGCGCGATTCTGATGTACCTGGCCGAGAAGACCGGCAAGTTCATTCCGCAGGACGCCGCCGGCCGCTACGAGACCCTGCAGTGGGTCATGTTCCAGATGGGCGGCATCGGCCCCATGTTCGGCCAGCTCGGCTTCTTCAACAAGTTCGCCGGCAAGGACTACGAAGACAAGCGCCCGCGCGACCGCTACGTGGGCGAATCGAAGCGCCTGCTCGGCGTGCTCGACAGGCACCTCGCGAACCGCGAATGGATCATGGGCGACAGCTACACCATCGCCGACATCGCCGCGTTCCCGTGGATCCGCAACCTCATCGGCTTCTACGAGGCCGGCGAGCTGGTGGGCTTCAACGACTTCAAGAATGTGGCGCGCGTGCTCGAGGCCTTCGTGGCACGGCCCGCCGTCGCGAGGGGCCTGAACATTCCCAAGCGCGGCTGACACGCCCCGCGCATCCCCGGCGGCTGGTTAAACTAACAGCGTTAGCCTAAGCCCCGGGGATGAAATAGAACGATGCGAATCCAGCGCGACCAGATCATCGCGACAGCCCTCGTGCTGCTCGACGAGCACGGCCTCGACGGCCTCACGATGCGGGCGCTGGCGCTGGCGCTGCAGGTGCAGGCCCCGTCGCTTTATTGGCACTTTCCGAACAAGAAGGCGCTGATCGACGGCATGGCCGACGCGCTGGTCGAAGGCGTCGCGCGCAACCCCACCGAAGGCCTGCCGTGGCAGGACTGCGTGCGCAGCGTGGGCCAGGAACTGCGCCAGGGCATGCTGTCGCATCGCGACGGCGCGCGCGTGTACGGCGGCACCTACGTCACTTCGGACAACACCCTGCGCGTGGGCGAGGCCATGGTCGGGCCGCTGCTGCGCGCGGGCGCCAGCCCCAAGCTCGCGGCCTGGGGCTCCTTCAGCATGATGTACTACGTGCTCGGCTTCGTGATGGAAGAGCAGGCGCTGGGTCCCGGACAGGGCATCGACCTGGCCGGCAACCGGGTCGAACTGCTCGCGAAGACAAAGGGAAAATTCCCCTCGGTGTTCGCGTGCGCCGAGGCTCTTTTCGATACCGACTTCGAAGATCGCTTCACGGTCGGCCTCGACGTGATCGTGGCCGGGCTGGCGAAGAAGATCGAGGCGGAAGCAAAGGCGAAGAAGGCAGCGAAAGCCTGACGGCGCAGGCCGCGTTGGCTCAGTCGAGCCCGGTCTTGCCCGTCGCCCAGTAGGCCTTGGCCTTGATGCGCCGCGACTCGACCCCCTGCGCCTTCAGCGCACGGCTCATCTGCCGGATCGACGAGGCCTTGCCCGTGAGCACGTAGTGCGTGCTGCCGTCCATGGGCGGCACCATCGCGGACAGCAGCTCCGCCAGGTGCGAGTCGTCGGTGCGGCGCTCCATCAGCGCCAGCGGCTCGATGCCCAGCGCGTCCAGCACCTGGCGCGACTCGGCGATGGCGCCCACCTCGAACACCGCGCGCACGCCCTGCGCACCGGCGTCCCGCCCGCACAGCGACGCGGCGAGGCCGAACGTGGTTTCGTCGCCGAACACGATCGTCGACGCCGGCAACGGCTCCAGCACCAGCGAGCGGCGCGGGCCGAACACCATCCGCTTGTCGCCCGGCCGCACGCGGCGCACCCATTCGCTGCCCGGCCCTTCGCCGTGCGCGAACGCCATGATGCGCGTGACGCCGCGCGCGGCATCCCAGCGCACGGGCGTGTAGGTGCGGGTTTCGAGGCCACCGCCGATCTTGATCTGCACCTTCTGGCCCGGCGCCCAGTGATGGCTCTCGAAGGCCACGCATTCGAGGTCGATGAGGCGAAAGCGCGCCGACAGGCTGGTGGCGGCAATGACGCGCACGGGGCGCAGGAACAGGCGGGTGAGCGTGCGTTCGACCAGCCCTGGCTGGTCGGTGTCGGGCGCCGCTTCGGACCCGATGTGGAAAGAAGACATGAGGAACTCTCTGGTCTGTGAGTGCGACAACGCCGCGCAAGGGAGCGGCAGCCCTGCGGCGACAGGAAGGCACCCGTCGACCGCCCTACCTTACAACGTTAGGCAGGGTCTCGATCATAAACTAACAGCGTTAGTTTATGGCTGAACCACGCCGCCGGCATGGACACCGGCGCTCACCGCGAACGCGCGCGCGGCCTGCGGCTGCGCATCGTCGCAGCGCGCGCAATCCTGCTGGACGCACGCGAGCTGCACCGTCACCGGCCCGCCGGCCGGCAGGCCATGCGCCTGCGCCGCACGCATCAAACCCGCGTGCAGCACCTCGTCGACCACCTCGACGCTGGCGTTGCAGCCGCCGCAGCGCATGCGCACCGTGCGCTCGGCGGGCTGGGTGCGCCACAGCCGGTGCACGGCGCGCGCGCCACCGAGGCTGCGCTCCCACTCGCGCTGCACGAGGTTGACCTTCTCCAGTTCCTTGATCACTCGGTAGACGCTGGCCAGTCCGGTGGCCGTTCCGCGCCGGAGCATGCGGCGAAACACTTCCTCGCCGCCCAGCCATTCGGAACCGCCCTCGGCCAGCGTCTGCAGCACGCACAGGCGAATGACCGTCGGCCGGATGCCCAGGCTGCGCAACTGCACCGAAAAGCCTTCGTTCGCCGGCGCCGCCGCCTGCCGCATTGCTGATGAAGCTGCCATCGACTTCCGCGCGCCCCTGTTTGCCGTATGCCTTGGCCGTGCTCAGGCCGCGAGGCCCTGCGCCGGCACCGCCGTGGCCTGCGCGATGCGCCCGGCCTTCATGTGGACGATGCGGTCGGCCACGTGGAAGTAGCGGTCGTCGTGCGAGATGACCACCAGCGAATGCCCCTTGGCGCGCAACTCGGGCAACAGCTCGGTGTAGAAAAGATGGCGGAAGGTCGGGTCCTGGTCGGCCGCCCATTCGTCGAACACCAGCACCGGGCGGCCTTCGAGGTACGCGTGCACCAGCGCCAGCCGCTTGCGCTGGCCGGTCGACAGGTCGGTGGTGCTGAAGGCGCCGTCCTTCACCGACACCTTGTGCGCGATTTCCAGCCGCTGCAGGTAGGGCAGCGCAGTCTCGGGCAGCGCCTGGTGGCCGCCCTCCTCGCCGGCCACGAGGTCTTCGAACAGGTAGAAGTCGGAGAACACCGTGGTGAAGAGCTGCCGGTAGTCGTCGCGCGTCTCGGGCGTGACGACCTTGCCGTCGAGCACCACCTCGCCCTGCTGCGGCGCATACAGGCCCAGCAGCAGCTTGATGAGCGTGGTCTTGCCCGAGCCGTTGTCGCCCACGATGAAGACGATTTCGCTGCGGCCGATCTGCAGGTCGACCGGGCCCAGCACGAAGGCGTCGCTGCCCTCGGGCGCATCGAAAGCGTAGCGCACGCCGCGCAGCTCGATGGCGTTGCGCAGCGGCGGCGAGGTGGGCGGCGAGTCCAGGTGCAGGTGCGGCTCGGGCGTGGCGAAGCGGGCCGACAGGTCGGCAATGCGCTCGAAGGCCACGCGGGCGCGGCCCAGGTGCGGCAGCGCGCCGACGATCTGGTCCATCGGCCCCTTGATGAACAGCAGGATCAGCACGAAGCCGCTGAGCACCACCGGGTCGGTCGTGCGCCACGCGGCCCAGCCGAGGATCAGCGCGATCAACAGGAAGAACAGCGCCGAGCCGAAGGACGTGGCCAGCACGAAGATGTTGATCGCGCGGCGGTTGATGTCGCGGATGTTGTCCACGGTGCGGGCGATCTGCCCTTCGTACACCTTGGCGCGGCGCGCGCGGTGCATGCGCAGTTCCTTGGCGCCTTCGCTGATGCCGCGGTAGGCCTTGTGCAGCAGCTCTTCCTGCTCGCGCGACTGGAAGAAGCCCGAAATGCCGCGCCCGTGCGCCCAGGTCTGCACGATCACGCCGATCAGCATCGCCGCCACCAGCAGCCCGAACAGCGGCAGCGACAGCCAAGCGAGGTAGCCCAGGCAGCCCAGCGCGATGGCCAGCGAGATCATGGTGGCGGCCAGCATGAAGGCCACGTCGCTGATCATGTCCACGTCCTGCGTGAGCACGGGCATCAGCCGGTGCATGCGGTAGCGCTCCAGCGCGTCGATGGGGGCCGCGAGAATTTTCTGCGCCAGGTCCTTGCGCACCTGCGCGACCAGGCGCTGGCCCACCACGTTGTTCGAGATGTCCGACACCGCGCGGCCGAACAGCGACATCACGCACAGCGCGATGAAGGTCAGCAGCAGCCCGCCGGCCATGCCGCCGGGCCGGCTGAGCACTTCGTTGATGGTCGCCAGCAGCGCCACGGTGGCCGCGCCCGCCCCGATGCCGGTGACGGTCGAGAGCGCGATCCAGGGAGTGAAAGGTTTCAGCAGCCGAAGAAGGTCGGACGCCTTGGCGCTGGTGGCTTGGGTTTGCATGACCGGTATGACGCTCCTGCGCGCCGGATGTTTAGCCCGGCTACTGCAGCGTCGGCTCCTGGCGCGACTCGTCGCCGGGTGCGGAGCCGACCATGGCGGCGCCGGCCAGCGCCCACAGGGTCAGAGCCTCGTCGAGCGCGCGCACGTGCTTCGCATCGCGCCCCAGCCACAGGACCAGCTTCTGCGCGCGCTCGAGCGACGGCGCGTCGTGCAGCTCGCGAAAGAGCCGCCAGGCCTCGCTGAAAGCCGGATCGGAAGGAACGTGGTGTCGGGAGTTCATCGCATTCGGGGGGCTGGGACGGCTGTGGATGCGTGGATAGACGCAGCCCGCCGGCGGATGTTTAGCGCGTGTCATCCCGGCGTCGCAATTTCGTGGACTCTTTCACGGCACTAAACCTTTGGGCCCGCCATCCGTCTCCATCAGCGATGAGCATGACTTGCGCGGCCGCGCTTTCCCGATGATTCCCCTGCTGGCGCCGATCTTCCAGGGCGAATGGGCCGCCTACGGCGAAGCGCTGGCGTGCGCGCCGCAGCGCCGGCGGGCGCGGTGCGGGTGGCCGACCTGATCGCCGACCCCGCGCTGCTTGCCGGGCTGCTGCAGGCGCACGCGCGACACCTGCGCGTGCGCAAGCCCGACCTGCGCCCGGTGGCATCTGCATGGAGCATGTACTACCTGAACGCCCTGCTGCCACCCGTGTCCGCCGCGGCCAGCCTGCTGCAACACGTGTTTCCGATGGCCCCGGCGCAGGTGTGGCTCAGCTTCGCCGACGGGGCCGTGCCGCAACGCTTTCACATCCCGCACGAAGGGCGGGCGCGTGAGGGCGCCGACACGGCCGCGCGCTACGCGGTGCTGCTGCACGAACACCTGGCGCCGCTCTTCGCGCAGTTGACCCGGCTCACGCGCATCGCGCCCAAGATCCTCTGGGGCAACGTGGCGCGCTACCTGGAGCCCGTGCTCGAACAGGGCCTGGCGCTGAGCGGCCACGCGCCGCACATCGCGCAGGACCTGGCGCACCTGCTGCACCAGCCGCGCTGGGGCGGCGACGACAACCCGATGTTCACCGTGCCGCGCAAGGTCGTGCGGATCCAGTCGGGCCTGCCGGACCCGCTCACGCTGCACCGGCAGTGCTGCCTTTACTACCTGCTGCCCGAAGAAGGCTATTGCGGCGCGTGCCCGCTCGCGCCCGAGTTCCGCAAGACGCACGGCTAAACAAACGGGCGGGCCGCGCGTCAATTGCGGGTAAGCATCCTTTCATCGGTGCCACTGCGACCTTCATGCCACTGCATCCCGATCTCGAAGCCTTCCTCGAACTGGCCGCCCTCGCCGAAGAGGACGGACGCCCGCCGATGTGCGACATGTCGCCCGCCCAGGCGCGCGCCAGCTACGACCAGTCGACCCTGGCGCTGGACGCGTCGGACCCGACCTCGCCACCGAAGACATCGCGTTCAGCGCGCGCGACGGCGCCACGCTGCGTGCGCGGCTGTACCGTGGCGGCGCGGTTGGCACGGCGCTGCCGACCCTGCTCTACTTTCACGGCGGCGGCTACGTCGTCGGCGGACTCGAGTCGCACGACGCGCTGTGCCGCGCCATTGCGCAGCGCACACCCTGCGCCGTGCTCTCTGTAGATTACCGCCTGGCGCCCGAGCACAAGTTCCCCACCGCCTTTCACGACGCCGAAGACGCCGCCCTGTGGCTCGCCGCGCACGGCGGCGCGCATGGCCTGGACACCACGCGCGTGGCCTTCGGCGGCGACAGCGTGGGCGGCACGCTGGCCACCGCGCTGACCCTGGCCGCGCGCGACGCCGGACGCCCGCAGCCGTTGCTGCAACTGCTGCTGTACCCCTGCACCAGCATCCGGCAGGACAGCGCATCGCACCAGCGCTATGCCAGCGGCCACCTGCTCGAGCAACGCACGCTGCAGTGGATGTTCGGCCACTACCTTCGCACCGAGGACGACCGCCAGGACTGGCGCTTTGCCCCGCTGGCCGCGCAAGACCTGTCGGGCCTGGCGCCCGCGCACATCGTGCTGGCCGAGTACGACCCGCTGGTGGACGAAGGCAAGGCCTATGCGCAGCGCCTGCAGGCGGCTGGCGTGCGCACGCACCTGGGCGTGCACGAAGGCATGGTCCACGACTTCGCGCGCCTGAGCCAGGTGGTGGAAGAAGCCGATGCGCTGCGCACGTCGCTCGCACAGGCGCTGGCCGAGGCGTTCCAGCGCCCCGCCGCGGTGGCACCATCGGCCGTCGGCGCCTGGGTGTTCCATGCGCACCCCGACGGCCATCCGCTCGAAGTGCGGCTCGATGCCACCAGGCTAACCGTCGGACCGCAAGGCGGCAAGGAACGAAGCAGCCATTGGCTCCTGCGCGAGCAAGCCGGCTCGCTGTGTCTGGAATGGCAAGGCGACAAGGGCACGGAGCCCGAAGAGGCCCATCTGCTCGCGGCCATCGAGGCCGCCTTCGTGCGCCACCCGGAAGTCCGCACGCTGTTGCTGCATGGCGTTGGGCTGCCGCACTTGAAGCCGCTGGTGGACGCAGGGGCCGTGAGCCTTTCCAACGGCCCGCAACCGGTCGTCGTGCGCGAGACCTTCTGGCAACTGCCGCGCGTGTGGCAACGCAACCCACGCGAACCCTTCGCGCAGCGCTACACCGTCAGCCAGGGCAAGCGCCACCCGCTGCGTCCGGCCAAGCCCGTGGGCACGGTCTACCAGCGCCACATTCCCTGGCTGTCGCAAACGCTGACGCTCGACACCGTCGACATCGAGCGCGACCTGCCCGCGTTCAATCGCTGGATGAACGACCCCGTGGTCGCGCACTTCTGGGAAGAACAAGGCGACCTGGCCAGGCACCGTGCCTACCTGGACGCCATCGCGGCCGACCCGCGCGTCACCGGGCTCATCGGCCGGCTCGACGGCGAGGCCTTCGGCTACTTCGAGGTGTACTGGGCCAAGGAAGACCGCATCGCCCCCTTCTGCGACGCCGGCGACCACGACCGGGGCTGGCACGCGCTGATCGGCGAGGCGCGCTTTCGGGGCAAGCCGTTTCTCACGGCGTGGATGCCTTCCGTGTCGCACTACCTCTTCCTGGACGACTGCCGCACGCAGCGCGTCGTGATCGAGCCGCGCGCGGACAACCACAAGATGATCAAGAGCCTGGGCCGCTGCGGCTACGCCCACGTCAAGGAGTTCGACTTTCCGCACAAGCGGGCCATGCTCGGCGTGCTGCTGCGCGAACGCTTCTTCGGCGAGGCCCTCTGGATCCCCCACGGGGAACCCACCCTTTCGCCACCTTCGGCCCAGCGCGCCGAATCTCCCATTGAGGACACCCCATGCAAATCCATGACCTGATCGGCGTCGGCTTCGGCCCTTCCAACATCGCCCTGGCGATCGCCCTTGACGAGAAACGCCACCACGGCCAGTTCGTCGATGCCCTGTTCATCGAGAAGCAGCCCGGCTTCGTCTGGCACAAGAACATGCTGCTGGACAACGCGCACATGCAGATCTCGTTCATCAAGGACCTGGCGACGCTGCGCAACCCCGCGAGCCGCTTCACCTTCCTGAACTACCTGCACGAGAAGCAGCGCCTGCAGGACTTCGTCAACCTCAAGACCTTCTTCCCGAGCCGCCACGAGTTCAACGACTACCTGGGCTGGGCGGCCGCGCAGTTCGACGACCGCTGCGCCTACGGCGAGGCCGTGTTCGAGGTGGTGCCCGAGATGCGCGGCGCCGAAGTGCAACTGCTGCGCGTGCGTTCGCGCGACAGCGAAGGCGCCGTGCGCGAACGGCTGGCACGCAACCTGGTGGTGAGCGTGGGCGGCGTGCCGAACATTCCGGCGCGCTTCCAGCCCTTCAGGGACGACACGCGCGTGTTCCATTCGAGCAGCTACCTCGAGGCGATTGCGCAGCACCCGAACGCCAGGCGCATTGCCATCGTCGGCGCGGGCCAGAGCGCGGCCGAGCTCTTCATGGACCTGCAGAGCCATCCGAACAAGCCGTCGGTCGACCTGATCATGCGGGCGCGTTCGATCAAGCCGTCGGACGACAGCCCCTTCGTCAACGAGATCTTCAACGCCGACTTCACCGACTTCGTGTTCAACCGCTCGCAGCCCGAGCGCGCCGAACTGCTCGAGGAGTTCTGGCACACCAACTACGCGGCGCCCGACCTGGAGCTGATCCAGCAGATCTTCAACGTGTTCTACCGCCAGCGCGTGGCGGGCGTGGCGCGCCACAGCTTCCTGCGCCGCCACGAGGTGTCGGCGGTGCGCGCCGCGGCCGACGGCATCCACCTGTCGCTGCACGACCTGAACACCGACCAGCGCGGCGGGCAGGCCTACGACGTGGTGATCCTCGCCACGGGCTACGGCCGCGACAGCCACAAGACGCTGCTCGACCCGCTCGCGCCCTACCTGGGCGACTTCACGGTCGACCGCCAGTACCGGCTGCAAGGCACGCCGGAGCTCAAGCCCGGCATCTTTTTGCAGGGCGCCTGCGAAATGAGCCACGGCCTGAGCGACACGCTGCTGTCGGTCACGGCCATCCGCTCCGACGAGATCGGCGAGGCGCTGCTGAACGCCAACCCGCGGCCGGCGCAGCCGCAGGCACCGGCGAGCGAACGCGCGCCACGCGCAGCCGCTGTTCTTTGAAACTTGAAGCCACGGCAAGCGACTCGGTGATACACTTAATAAGAATCGTTCTTATTAACTTATCCCTCGGGGATCACCGGTGCGCTGCGCCAGCGGCCGGTCCCCGGGGTTCATCGTCGATGCTTGCGAGAAGGCGGCCGGATGCGCGACCTCGTCCAGGAACTTGTAGCTCACTATGCGGACTTGCGCCGGCAGCTCACTCGCGACCTGAGGGATCCGCACTATGCAGCGGACATCGCGCAGTCGAGCTTCGAGCGGGTGTACGCGCAGGCCATGAAGGCACGCGGCGCCGCAGCCCGCTCCGATTCGGCAGCGGACGGCGATGCCCCCGCCAGCAAGGACAACGCCGGCATCGAATCGCCCCGCGCCCTGCTCTTCAGGGTGGCGCGCAACCTGTGCATCGACGAGGCGCGCCGGCGCAAGGTGGCGCAGGAATGGGCCGGCACGCACGCCATCACCATCGGCACGCACCTGGCGGCGCCGTCCAGTGAGTTCGTGCTGGCGCAGCAGCGCGTGCTGGCGCGGGTGGTCGAGACCATGGAAAAGCTGCCGCCGCGCCGGCGCGAAGTGTTCCTGCTGTTCCGTGCCTATGGCCATACGCGCGCCGAGATCGCGCAGCGGCTGGAGATCACCGAGATGGCGGTCGCCAAGCACCTGCTGCGCGCCACCATCGATTGCTCGCGCGTGTTCGCCGAGCTGCGCGCGGAACTGATCGAGCCGCCGCACGTGCAGAACCACGCGGGCTTCGACGCGGCGCTGGCTGAAGACTTCTCGTGAGCGGCAGCATGGCGATGGGCGCTCCGCGCGAACGGTTGATCGAGCGCGCGCTCGCGTTGATCGTGGAAGGCGAAGTCGCGCCGGGCGACGCCGCGCAGCGCGCCCGCATGGCGCTCAACCAGTGGCGCGGCAAGTCGCCCGAGCATGCGGCGGCCGTGCTGGAGGCGCGGCATCGCTGGGATGCACTCGGCGGCATGGCCGATGGCCTGCGCGCCCATTTCGACGAGCCCGAAGCCCGCATGGCCGCGAACGCCGCCGCCGCGTCCGGCCGCGTGGTGCATCGGCGCAAGTTGCTGCTCTCCATCGCCGGCTTGCTGGGCAGCGGCATCGTCGCGGGCCGGGGCGTGCAGTGGTACTGGCAGCAACCCGTGTTCCAGGCCGCCTACAGCACCCGCACCGCGCAGATGCTGAAAGTGACGCTGGCGGACGGCGCCGACCATGTGTCGGGCAGCCGACTGGACATCGCGCCGCAGAGCGCCATCGACGTCACGCTGTATCGCCAGCGCCGCATCGTCGACATGGCGCGCGGCGAAGTGCGCTTCGAGGTTTCGCACGACGCACGACGCCCCTTCCAGGTCCACACGCGCAGCGCCGTCATCGAGGTGGTCGGCACGGTCTTCACCGTGCGTGACCGCGGCGGTCCGATCACCGTGGGGGTGGAACAAGGGCATGTTCGCGTGCAGGTCCGTCCCCGCCAGGGCGCCGGGACGCCCCAGGTGGAAGTCATCGACCTGCACAGGGGCGAACTGGTGGAAGTGCGCGACGGCCAGGCCGAGGCCGTGCGGCAGGCCGACACCCAGGCCCTTTCGGCTTGGCGCGACGGTTGGCTGGTGTTCGACAACACGCCCTTGGGCGACGCGCTGGCCGCCGTCAACAGCTACCGCGCCCGCCCGATCGTCAGCGCCAACGGGCGCATCGACGCCTTGCGCCTCTCGGGCCGCTTCCGCACCGACGATTCAGTCGGCTTGGTGGCCGTGCTGCCGACAATTCTCCCGGTAACGGCCGTGCCCCGGCCGGACGGCAGCGTGGAACTGCAGGCACGCTGAAAAAGGGCCCGGCGGCCGCGCCTTGCGCCGCCGCCGGCAAAAGGGTGTCTCTGTTTGGCGAGTTCAAACGTCTTACTTTGAGAAGCGCCAAGGCTCCGAAATTTCGAGGGTCCTTGCGCCGACAAGTGAATACGTCGCATTTACCTGACCTGGAGCCCTGACCCATGCGTTCTTCGCCTCGCCACCGCCTTCTGAGCGCCGCGCTTGCCGCCGCCTTCGGAACCACCTTTGTCAGCTGGAGCGGCATCGCTTCAGCCCAGGCATCCGCACAGGCGGCCGCGCCGACCTTCGATGTCAGCGTGCCCGCCCAGCCGCTGGCGGCGGCGCTGAACGAGCTGTCGCGCCAGACTGGCGCCCAGGTGCTTGCGGCGGGTGACGTGGTGACAGGCATCAACGCGCCCGCCGTGTCGGGGCGGCTGACGCTGCAGCAGGCGCTGGACCGGCTGCTCGCCGGCAGCGGCCTGGTCGCCGCCCGCAACGCCACCTCGCAAGTCACGATCCAGCGTGCGTCGCCGCCGCCGCAGGCTCCGCGCTCCCGACGGTGACGGTCCAGGCCGCCTCCGACGGCACCACCGAAGGCACCGGCTCCTACACCACGCGCGCCACGGCGACGTCCACGCGTATGGACCTGTCCCTGCGCGAGACGCCGCAGTCGGTGAGCGTGATCGGCCGCCAGCAGATCGAGGACCAGAACCTCGTCACGCTCGACGACGTGCTGCGCCAGACGCCCGGCATCGTGTCCGACCGGCTGGACGAGCGGGTCAACTTCACTTCGCGCGGCTTCACCCTGGACACCATGATCGACGGCGTCCCCACGCTGTCCTTCAACACCGTGGCGGGCGAAGCCAGCATGATCAGCACCGCCATCTACGACCGTGTGGAAGTGATCCGCGGTTCGGCCGGCCTGCTCAACGGCGTGGGCTCGCCCGGCGGTGTGGTCAACCTGGTGCGCAAGCGCCCGACCTCCGAGTTCTCGGGCCATGTGACCGGCGGCATCGGATCGTGGAACCGCTACAACACCGAAGTCGACGTGGGCGGTCCGCTCAACGCCGCGGGCACGCTGCGCGGCCGGTTCGTCGCCTCGCGCACCGAGGGCAAGAGCTTCATCGAGTCGAAGAAAACCGCTGAAGACGTGCTCTACGGCATCCTCGAGGCGGACCTGTCTCCGACCACGTTGCTGTCCCTGGGCTTCGAGCATCAGAAGACCGCCACCGACGGCGCCAACTTCGGCCAGGCCCCGCTCTTCTACAGCGACGGCACGCGCACGCACCTTCCCCGCTCCTTCAATTCCAGCGCCCCCTGGAGCTACTGGAACATGTATTCGGACAAGATCTTTGCGAGCCTCGACCAGCAACTGGGCGGCGGCTGGCGCCTGAAGCTCGACGCGAGCTACCTGAAGAGCAAGCGCAAGCGGGCCTCGGGCGACCTCAACACCTACTACCCCGTCGACGGCGTGACGGGCGACTCCACGATCGACATCCGCGACAACCCCGCGAACTCGAGGAACACCTCGTTCGACGCGCACCTGCGCGGCCCCTTCGAGGCCTTCGGGCGCCAGCACGAGGCGGTCTTCGGGCTGAGCTACAACGACTACAACTACGCCATCGACACCAACCTGGCCGCCCCCACCGTCTTCGACACCCGGCCGCTGAACTTCTACATGCTGCAGTCGTTCCCGGCGGTGACGTCCTTCCCCTACAAGTCGTACACCCTGTCGGGCCAGACGACCGAGAAGGCCATCTACGCTTCGACCCGTCTGCGCCTGGCAGACCCGCTGTCGGTGATCGTCGGCGCGCGCGCGACCTGGTACAGGGACCGCTCGCTGAACCGCAACCAGGTGGCCGAAACGCTGACGCAGAACCCCGGTGCGCACGAGAGCGGCGTCATCACGCCCTACGCCGGCATCGTGTACGACCTGAGCAAGGAATTCTCGGTGTACGGCAGCTACACCGACATCTTCATTCCGAACACCGTGCGCGACAGCGGCAACAACCTGCTGTCGCCGCAGCGCGGCAAGAACTACGAAGTCGGCGTCAAGGGCGAGCACCTCGGCGGCAAGCTCAACACCAGCTTCGCGGTCTTCCGGACCAAGCAGACCAACGCCCCGGTGGAAGACACCAGCGCAGGCCTGCTGCCTGACGGCAGCCTGCCTTATCGCGCCGTCCCCGGCGCGCTCAGCAAGGGTTTCGAGCTGACCGCCTCGGGAGAGCTGGCACCGGGCTGGCAGATGTTGGCGGGCTACACCTACTATGCCAAGCGCGACAAGGACGGCGCGCTGCTGGACCCCACCATCCCCAACCGCCTGTTCCGCGTCAGCACCAGCTACCGCCTGCCGGGCGAATGGAGCAAGCTCACCATCGGCGGCAGCTTGAACTACCAGAGCGGTATCTACTACGACGAGTATTCCGGCCTGGGTCGCGCAAGCCAGGGGGGGCTCACGGTCCTCGGCCTGATGGCGCGCTACGAGTTCAGCAAGAAGCTGAGCGCATCGCTGAACATCGAGAACCTGACCGACAAGCGCTACTACAGCGGACTCGGCGGCTACAACGGCTATACCTACGGCCGGCCGCGCAACGCCTGGCTGAAGCTGACCTACAAGCTCTGACCTGCTTCGCGGCAGCGCACGCAACAGCAAAAAGGCCGGCCCCGAAAAGGGGCCGGCCTTTTTTTTCGGGCCCGCCGCCGGAGCCTACCCGCGAGCCTGCCGCGCCACCTCGACGCAGTGGTCCACGATTTCCTCCAGTGCTTCGCGGTAGAAGCCTGTCAGTTGCGTCACCGTTGCCTCGTCGTACATGGCGCGGCTGAAGATCCAGCTCATCGAAAGCTGTCCCTCGTACACATTGCCCGCAATCTCCAGCCAGTTGGCCAGCGGCGCCTCCTCGTCGTGCACCGGGCCCGGGTTCTCCTCGGCCGACTTGAACATCGCATCGTCCGCGCCCAGGCTACGGTCGAACTGTCCCAGGTAGTTGAAGGTGATGCGCGGCTGGGCCGACCCGAGCGCGGCACCCTCGGGCCTGAGGTACTTCAGCACGCCGTGGCCGATGCCGCGGCCCGGCACATCCTGCCGCTGCTGCCTGGCGGAAAGGATCAGCGCCTCGACCGGCGATCCGCCCTCTTGCAACCGCACCGGATAGACGCTGGTGAACCAGCCCAGCGTGCGGCTCAGGTCGAGCCCGGCGGCATCGCCCTCACGGCCGTGCCCCTCCAGTTGCACCAGCGTTTCGGACTCGCCGCACCAGCGCCAGATGGTCCTCGACAGCGCCGCCAGCAGCAAGTCGTCGATCGACGTGCCGTAGGCCGAGGGCGCCACGCGCAGCAACTGGGCCGTGCGCTCGCTGTCCAGGCGAAGGCGCTGCGTCATCGCGTCCCGATCCACCAGCGCGTCGACCGGCCGATCGCGCGGAATGTCGGACACGGGCTGCATCTGCGCCTGCCAGTACGCGACTTCGCTGTCGAGTTCCGGGCTTTGCGCCAGGCTCTGAAGGTGCTCGGCCCACGCTTTGAAAGGTGCGGTCTTGCCGGGCAACGCCACCGCACGGCCTTCGCTCAGTTGGCCGTAGACCGCCTGCAGGTCTTCCAGCAGCACGCGCCACGAGACGCCATCGACCACCAGGTGATGCACGACCAGCAGCAACCGTGCGCTGCCGTTCGCATGCCGCATGTGCACCACGCGCCAGACGGGCCCGCGCGCAGGTCGAGGCTGCGCTGCGCCGCATCGGCTACGCGGCCGATCTCCCCGGCATCGGCGACCTCGCGGCTCCAGAGCAAGTCGCGCGGCTCGGTTTCCGTGTTGTAGCGCTGCTGCCAACGTCCGTCGGGCTGCCGCTCGAAGCGCAGCCGCAACGCGTCGTGATGCGTCGCCAGCGCGTCCAGCGCTTGCAGCAGCAGCGACTCGTCCAGCGGCTGCGCCGCCTCCAGCATCAGCGCCTGGTTGAAGTGGTGGCGCCGTGGGATGGGCGTATCGAAGAACCAGGACTGGATCGGAATGAGCGGCAACGTGCCTTGCGCCTCGGCCACGGCTTGCGCCGGTTGCGCCGGCGCGGCGTCGGCCAGTTGCGCCATCAACGCCTCGATGGTCGGATGGCGCATCAGGTCGCGCAGGCGCAGCTGGAATCCGAGCTCGGCCTGCCGCACTTTCGAGATCACCTGCAGGCTCAGGATCGAGTCACCACCCAGTTCGAAGAAGTTGTCCGCAATGCCCACCGACTCGACGCCCAGCACGCTGGCCCAGATGGCCGCGAGCCGATGCTCCCTGTCGTTGCGCGGCGCCTTGATCGCGCGCTGCGCGCCGACGTCCGGAGCAGGCAGCGCGTGACGGTCCAGCTTGCCGCTGATCAGCCGCGGCAGCGCCTCCAGCACGATCAGGTGCGCGGGCACCATGTGCTCGGGCAGGCGCCTGCGCAACTGCTGCTGCGCCTGCTGTGACAGCGGCGCACGCGGCCCTCCCGGCATGGGCACGAGGTAGCCCACCAATTGCCGGCCCGCCGCGCCTTCATACAGTTGAACCGCGGCCTCGAGCACGCCCGGCACCTCGCGAAGTTGTGCCTCGATCTCGCCCAGCTCGATGCGAAAGCCGCGAATCTTCACTTGCTGGTCGGCGCGCCCGATGTAGGCGATGTTGCCGTCCTCGCGCCACCGCACCAGGTCGCCGGTACGGTACAGGCGGCCGCCCTCGCCGCCGAAGGGATCGGCGACGAAGCGCTCCGCCGTCAACGCGCTGCGCCCCAGGTAGCCGCGTGCCAGGCCGTAGCCGCCGATGTACAGCTCGCCGACACTGCCCCGGGCAACCGGCCGCAGTTCCACATCGAGCACATGAACCGTGCGCTCGCCGACGGGGCGGCCGATGGGTGCATACGCTTCATCGAAGCCACGGTCCGCGCTGGTCTTCCAGATCAGCGGCGTGACCACGGTCTCCGTCGGCCCGTAGCCGTTGATCAGCGTGCGCGGTCGCAGCGACTCGCGCACCTTGTCGTAGGCAGCTCGCGGCATCGCCTCGCCGCCGAACACGTAGAGCTCCACCGGCGGCGCCTCGCCGCGCGCCTGGGCCCAGTCGGCCAGTTGGCTCAGATAGGCCGGCGGGAAAGCGGCGTTGGTGACGCCGTAGCGGTACAGCGCATCGCAGGTCTGCTCCGCCGTCCACAGCTCGTTGTCGCGCAAGGCCAGGCTGGCACCGACAGTGAGCGCCGTCAGCCAGCGCTCATGCGCGCCGTCGAACGAGAAAGACATGAAGTGCAGCTCGCAGGAGCCCGCCACCATGCCGTAAATCTCCGCCGTGGCCTGGCAGTGCATGGCCAGCGGCCCGTGCGACACCGCCACGCCCTTGGGCACGCCGGTGGAACCGGAGGTGTAGATCACGTAGGCCAACTGGTCGGCATGCACCGCCACCACGGGATCGTGGTCGGGCCAATCGCCCAGCGCCGTCTCGTCCAGCACCAGTGTGTCGGCCATCGAGGGCAGGCGCGGCAGCACGGCGCGCTGCGTGAGCATGAGCCGTGCGCCGCTGTCCTTGCACATGAAGTGAAGGCGGTCCTGCGGATAGTCGGGGTCCAGCGGCAGGTAGGCTGCGCCAGCCTTGAGCACCGCGAGCAGCGCAACGATGGTCTCCAACGAACGCTGCAACGACACCGCCACGACCGCGTTGTCGCACACGCCCCGGTCGATCAGCGCATGGGCGAGCCGGTTTGCGCGCGCGTTGAGGTCCGCATAGCTCAGCTCGGCATCGCCCATCAGCAGGGCAATCGCTTCGGGCTGCTGCCGCGCCTGCTGCTCGATCAGTTGGTGTACTGGCGTACGCAGGAAACCGTGCTGTCCGCTGCGGCCCAGCCGTGTGATTTCGGACTGCTGTGCGGGAGTCAGCGTGTCCAGGTCGCGCAGGGCCCGCGAGCTGTCATGGCGCATCCGGTCCATCAGCCCGAACAGCTGCTGCGAAAGCGCCTGGACATCGACTTCCTTGAAGCGCTCGCGCAGGTACTTGAGCTTGATCGTCAGCACCTCGCCGAGGTGGACTTCCACGTCCATCGGATAGTGCGTGACGTCGACCGACTCGGCCTGCTCGAACTTCAGGCCCTGGTCGACACGGCTGGCGAGCGTCTGGTCGATCGGGTAGTTCTCGAACACCACGATGCTGTCGAACAACCCTTGCCCGCCGCCTTGTCCGGCCCAGCGCTGGATCTCGTGCAGCGGCGTGTATTCGTGCTCGCGCGAGGCCAGGTTCTGCGCCTGCAGCGCGCGCAGCCAGTCGCCCACCGGTTGCGCCGGCGCGGCGTCGACGATCACCGGCAGCGTGTTGATGAAAAGACCCAGCATGCGGTCGGCCCCCGCCAGTGCGCCGGGTCGGCCCGCCACCGTGGCGCCGAAGACGACCGTGTCCTGGGCGGTGTAGCGCGCCAACAGCAATGACCAGGCGCCCTGCACAAGGGTGTTCAGCGTCACGCGCTCGCGCCGGGCGAAAGCTTGCAAGGCGAGCGTTCCCTGCGCGTCCAGCGCGGCCAAGACTTCGGCATGGCCTTCGCCGGCGACGGGAGGCTCCAGGGCCGTGCCGAGCAGCGTGGGCGCATCGACCTGTTGCAGCCGGCCGCGCCAATAGGCTTCGCCCTCCTTCGCGGGACGCGCGGCCAACCACGCGATGTAGTCGCGATAGTTGCACGCCGGCGCTTCGACCGCCACGCCGTCGTACGCCTGCAGCACTTCGCCGAACAGGCGCGACATGCTCCAGCCGTCCAGCAGCAAGTGGTGACAGCTCCAGATGAAGCGATGGCGCAGGTCGTCGATGCGGATCGCTGCCAACCGCATCAGCGGCGGCGCCGACAGATCGAAGGCGGCCTGCTGCGCCAGCGCCAACGCCTCGATCGCCTGCGCCTGGTCCGCGCGCCCGCGCCAGTCGTGTTCGGCCAGTGGCAGCACCACCGACCTGGCCACCCATTGAAGCGGA
>NZ_MOWM01000070.1 GCF_016082275.1 Variovorax sp. E3 | reverse complement strand
TGGCCGGGCGCGACTTCATCACGCCCGACGACGTGGCGCGCCAGGCGCTGCCCGCGCTGCGCCACCGCGTGATGATCTCGCCCGACGCACAGCTCGAAGGCCTGGGCGTCGACACCCTGCTGCGCGCCGCGCGCGACAGCGTCGAGGCACCGAGGCTCTAGGCCCGCGGATGCGCATGGCTGTTCCGATCCCCGCGCGCGCGGCCGTGCTGGCGCTGGCCGGCCTGGCCGTGGCCGCTTGCGTGGCGCTGCTGCTGGGCGTGCCGGTCGGCTACGTCGCGGCCGTGGCGGGCGTGCTGCTGGTGCTCGGCTTCGTGGGCGCGGGCATCGACCTGTGGCACAGCCTGCGCCTGTGGCGCGCCGCGCCGCTGCGCATCGAGCGCAACCTGCCGGGTGCGTTCTCGCTCGGCGTGCCCACGGTGCTCACGCTCGCGCTGGTGAACGAAGGCACGCAGGCCTGGCGGGTGTCGGTGTTCGACGAGCTCGACGCGCACTTCGCGTTCGAAGGGCTGCCGCAGACCGTGGCCGTGCCGGCGGCCTCGCGCGTGGCCTTGCGCTACACCGCCACGGCCACGCAGCGCGGCGTGGCGCAATTCGGCGCGACCCAGTTGCGCTGGCGCACCCGCTTCGGCTGCTTCGACATGCGCCAGACGCTGGGCGAGCCGCGCCGGCTGCGCGTGTACCCCAACTTCGCCGCGCTGGCGCGCTACGCGTGGCTGTCGGGCGACCGGCGGCTGGCGCAGATCGGCATCAAGACCTATGCGCAGCGCGGCCTGGGCACCGACTTTCGCCAACTGGCCGACTACAAGACCGGCGACTCGCTGCGCCACATCGACTGGAAGGCCACGCAGCGCCAGCGCCGGCCCATCGTGCGCGAGTACCAGGACGACCGCGACCAGTGCGTGCTCTTCTTGCTCGACTGCGGCCGCCGCATGCGGGCCGACGAAGGCGCGCAGGCGTTGCGGGCCAACAGCCATTTCGACGAGGCGCTCAATGCGCTGATGCTGCTGAGCTACGTGGCGCTGAAAGAGGGCGACGAGGTCGGCGCCATGACCTTCGGCTGCCCGCCCGAAGCGCGGCGCGACTTCGCCGCGCGCAAGGGCACCGCCACCCTCAATGCGCTGATGAACCGGCTGCACGACATCCAGCCCGGCGCCACCCATTCGGACTACCTGCTGGCCGCGCAGGAGCTGCTGCGCGTGCAGAAGCGGCGCGCGCTCGTCATCGTGCTGACCAACTTCCGCGACGAAGATGCCGCCGAGCTGCGCCCCGCCATCAAGCTCTTGCGCCGCAAGCACCTGGTGCTGGTGGCGAGCCTGCGCGAGGGCGTGCTCGGGCGCATCGCCAACCAGCCGCTCGCGCAGGCGCGCGACGCGGTCGACGTGGCGGCGGCGCACCTGTTCGAGCAGTCCCGGCGCGACGCCTTCGCGCGCGTGGTGGGCAACGACCCGCTGTCGGTCGACGTCGAGCCGGCCGACCTCGCGGTGGCGCTGGTGAACCGTTATCACGCCGTCAAAAGGGCTGGCCTTCTGTAGAGTTTCTTGCCGACAATCCGCGTTCTACAACACAGGAAGAGGAAAGCAGATGACCGAAATGACCACCAACCCCTATGCCGCGCCGCGTGCCGCCGTGGCCGACGTGTACGGCGACGACGCGAGCGTCCAGCCCGTGAAGCTGTGGTCCGCCAAGGGGCGCATCGGCCGCGTGCGCTTCCTGGCCTACATGCTCTATTCGTACCTGCTGTGCACCCTTGCGGCCGGCGTGCTGGGCGGCATTGCCGGTGCCACGGGCATGGCCTCGCCGACCGGCATCGCGGTCGTGACCGTGCTGGCGCTGATTCCGTACTTCGTGTTCTACGTGCTGGTGGCGATCCAGCGCACGCACGACATGGACTGGTCGGCGTGGATGCTGCTGCTGGCGCTGATCCCCCTGGTCGGGCTGATCTGGGTCTTCAAGCCGGGCACCCAGGGTCGCAACCGCTTCGGCGCGCCGCCGCCGCCCAATGGCGTGGGCGTGATCATCGGCGCGTGGCTGCTGCCTGTCATCGCGCTGGTCGGCATCGTCATCGCCATCGCGCTGCCGGCCTCCCGCTGACGCGGCGGCGCACGCGCGGTGCGCCTCGCCTCGCCCCGTTCAGCGCACCAGCGTCGACTTGCCGAACAGGCTCTCGATGAGTTCCACGGCCACCTCGGCCGTCTGGTTGCGCACGTCGAGCGCCGGGTTCAGCTCCACCACGTCGAGCGAGCAGAGCCGGCCGGTGTCGGCGATCATTTCCATGCACAGCTGCATCTCGCGGTAGGTCGGCCCGCCGCGCACGCCCGTGCCCACGCCGGGCGCGATGCCGGGGTCCAGGCAATCGAGGTCGAAGCTCACGTGCAGGTGCGTGTCATCGTCCACGTCCTGCAGCGCCTCGGTCATGGTGGTGCGCATGCCGTGCTCGTCGATGTGGCGCATGTCGAACACGTTCAGGCCCAGCGTGCGAATGGCTTCCTTCTCGTCGCTGTCGACGCTGCGGATGCCGATGAAGCGAATCGCCTCGTGCGCCAGCGCCGCGCGCTCGCCGCTCCAGCCCGTGAGCACCGCCGGCCCGTGGCCCAGCAGGCACGACACCGGCATGCCGTGCAGGTTGCCGCTGGGGCTGGTGGTTTCGGTGTTGACGTCGGAGTGCGCGTCCAGCCACAGCACGCGCAGCTTCTTGCCGCGCTTGCGCGCATGCCACGCCACCGCGCTGATGGAGCCGATGGCCAGGCAGTGGTCGCCGCCCATCATCAGCGGCACGTGGCCCGCGCCCAGCGCGGCGTCGATGGCGGCGTAGACCGAGCGGTTCCACGCCACCACCTCGTCGAGGTGGCGCAGCCCGTTGGCCGGCGGCGCCCATGGCGTGGCGGGGCCCGCGAGTTGCCGCGGTCGATCACCGTGAAGCCCAGCCTTGCCAGCGCCTCGGGCAGGGCCGCGACGCGCAGCGCGTCGGGCCCCATGCCGGCCCCGCGCACGCTGGCGCCGATGTCGGTCGCGCGCCGATCAGTTCGAGGGTGACGTTGGCGTTGCTGGTCATTTCAGTTCCTCAGGTGTTGCCACAGGTACGCATAGCCCAGCGCATCCATGAAGGCCGATTCCTTGTTGTCCGCCGCCGCGCTGTGGCCGCCTTCCATGTTCTCGTAGAAGCTGCTGTCGTACCCCAGCGCCAGCATCTTCGCGTGCATCTTGCGCGCATGCACCGGGCCCACGCGGTCGTCGCGCGTCGAGGTGGTGAAGAGGGCGGGCGGGTAGCTTTGCCCCGGCTTGGCGTTCTCGTAGGGCGAGAAGGCCTGGATGAACGCCCACTCGTCGGGCTGGTCGGGGTCGCCGTATTCCGCGATCCACGAGGCGCCGGCCGACAGGTGCGTGTAGCGCCGCATGTCGAGCAGCGCGACCTCGCTCACGATGGCGCCGTACAGCCGTGGGTACAGCGTGAGCATGTTGCCCATCAGCAGGCCGCCGTTGCTGCCGCCCATCGCGCCCAGGTGCGCGGGCGAGGTGATGTTGCGCGCGATCAGGTCTTCGGACACGGCCGCGAAATCTTCGCAGGTGCGCAGCCGGTTCTCCTGCAGCGCGGCCTGGTGCCAGCGCGGGCCGTACTCGCCGCCGCCGCGAATGTTGGCAATGACGTACACGCCGCCCTGGTCGAGCCACGCACGGCCGATGCTGCCGCTGTAGCTGGGCTGCAGCGAGATCTCGAAGCCGCCGTAGGCGTACTGCAGCACCGGGTTCTTGCCGTCGGCCTTCAGGTCCTTGGCGGCGATCTCGAAGTAGGGCACGCGCGTGCGTCCTTCGAAGTGGTGAAGTGCTGGCTCACGCGATAGCGCGAGGCGTCGAAGAAGGCGGGGCTGTCCTTCAGCACCTGGGGCTCGCCCTGGCCGATGGTGCCGATGTAGAGCGTGGTCGGCTGCAGGAAGCCGCTCACCGTCAGGAAGTAGTCGTCGTTCTCGTCCTCGTCGATGCCGCCGGCCGCGATGGTCGAGAGCGCGGGCGCGCCGCCCAGGCTCACGCGTGCCCACTCGCCGCTGCCGTTCGAGGGCGGCGTGAGCACCTCGAGGCGGTTCACCACGTCGTGCATCACGTTCAGGATCAGGTGGTGGCGCGTCCATGAATGGTCGTCGAGCGCGGTGGTGTCGTCGGGCTCGAACAGCACCGTGAGCTCACGCCTGCCGGCCATGTAGTCGTCGAACTTCGCCGCGAGCAGCGAGCCCGAGGCGTAGGTGCGGCCGGCCACGGTCCAGTCTTCGCGCGGCTCGATCAGCATCCACTCGCGCGTGATGTCGGTGTTGGAATCGTCGGGCACGTCGATCTTCACGAGCCGGCCGTCGGCGCCGCGCAGCCAGGTCTCGCTTTCGTAGAAGTCGATCTGGCGCGTGACGAAGTCGCGCTCGAAGCCCGGCGTGTTGTCGCGGTAGGCACTCACGGACATGTCCTCGTGCAGGCCTTCGTACACCGCCACCGCGCTTTCCAGCGGCGTGCCGCGTTGCCACTGCTTCACGATGCGCGGGTAGCTCGAACTCGTCATCGAGCCGGGGCCGAAGTCGGTGGCCACGTAGAGGTGGTCGATGTCTTTCCAGCCCACGTGGTTCTTGGCCTCGGGCAGCGAGAAGCCGCCTTCGACGAACTGCTTCGTCTGCAGGTCGAACTCGCGCACCACGTCGGCGTCGGCGCCGCCGCGCGAGAGCGAGATCAGGCAGCGCCGGTAGTCGGGCTCCAGGCAGTCGGCGCCGTGCCAGACCCAGTTCTCGCCGTCGGCCGCGGCCAGCGCGTCGAGGTCGAGCACGGTCTCCCAGGCGGGCAGGGGCTTGCGGTACTCATCGAGCGTGGTGCGGCGCCAGAGGCCCTTCGGATGCGCCTGGTCGCGCCAGAAGTTGTAGAAGCGCGCGCCGATCTTGCGCACCATCGGAATGCGGTCGTTGGCGTCGAGCACCTCGAGGATGCCCTGCTGGAGCGCATCGAACGCGGGCGACCTTGCATAGGCCTGCACGGTGCGCGCGTTCTGCGCGCGGGCCCAGTCCAGGGGCTTGGCGCCGTCGATGTCTTCGAGCCAGAGGTGGGCGTCGTCTTGCGGGAGCGGAGGGGGGCTGGATGTCATGGCCTCAGTGTACGGAGCCCATGTGAAACATGCCTGTGCGCCGCGGGGGATTTCGGGCGCCACCTTTTTCATTACTTGGGGCAAACCCCTGTCCCGCCGGTGCCTTCCCCCGGTGGAAACACTGAAGAACCGGCAGCCCACGAACGCGGTGCGCACGGTATCCTGCCAAGCGGCGCATGCCCCACCAAGGAGACACAACACATGAAACACCTGAGCGGACTTGATGCCACCTTCCTGCACCTGGAAACGCCGGAAATGCCGATGCACGTGGGCTCGCTCAACGTGCTGGACCTGCCCAAGGGCTACAAGGGCGACTTCTACGAAGACGCCAAGAACTTCATGGCCAGCCGCATCCACCTGGCCGACGTGTTCACGCGCAAGCTCGCGCTGATGCCCTTCGACATGACCAACCCGGTGTGGGTCGAGGACGACGACATCGACCTGGACTACCACGTGCGCCACATCACGCTGCCCAAGCCCGGAACCAACCGGCAGTTGCAGCAATACGTGGCAAGGCTGCATTCCACGCTCATCGACCGCAGCCGGCCGATGTGGGAGTTCTTCATCATCGACGGGCTCAAGAGCGGCCAGGTGGCGCTCTACACCAAGGTGCACCATGCGGGCATCGACGGGCAGGCCGGCGTGGAAGTGGGCAAGGCCATCTTCGACCTGGAGGCCACCGGCCGCGTGGTGAAGCCGCCGCGCTCGCGTCCGCGCGGCAGCGGCTACCAGCTGGGCATGGCCGAGCTTGCGGGCGCCGCACTGCGCAACACGGCGCAGCAGTACGTCAAGCTCTTCAAGATGGCGCCGGCCATCGCGCGCGCCATCGGCGGGCTGGCCAAGCCCGACGAGAAGGCGGCCGAGAAAGACGCCGCCGCCGCGCCGAAGAAGTTCAACCTCTTTGCGCCGCGCACGTCGCTCAACGTGTCGATCACCAACCAGCGCACCTTTGCCGGGCGCACCATCTCGCTGGCCGAGACCAAGTACATCGCCAAGCACTTCGGCGTGTCGCTGAACGACGTGGTGCTGGCCACGGTGTCGGGCGCGCTACGCCACTACCTGGCGGACAACAACGAGCTGCCGGCCAAGTCGCTGGTGGCCGGCGTGCCGGTGAGCCTGCGCGAAGCGGGCGACGACACGGCCAACAACCAAGCCAGCATGATCCTCGTGAGCCTGGCCAGCGACATCACCGACCCGGTGCAGCGGCTGAAGGCGATCAACACGTCGTCGAACTCGTCCAAGTCGACCATGAACCGCTTCAAGGCGGTGATCCTGGACGACTTCCCGACCTTCGCCGCGCCCTGGCTGGTGTCGGGCATCGCGTCGATGGTGGGGCGCTCGGGCATCGTCAACCTGCTGCCGCCGGCGGCCAACGTGGCCGTCTCGAACGTGGCCGGCGCGCCGTTCCCCATGTACTTCGCGGGCGCGCTGGTCACCTGCTACTACCCGGTGTCGATCGCCAGCCACGGCACGGCGCTCAACGTCACGGTGCAGAGCTACAACGGCCGCATGGACTACGGCCTGATCGCCTGCCGCCGCGCCGTGCCCGGCATCACCGAGATCGGCGACTACATGCTGGCCGAGCACAAGCTGCTGATGGAGCTGACGCAGAAGCACCCGGCCGCCGCCGGCGCGCGCCCGCGCCGGTGCCGCCGAAGACGATCCACGAGCATTCGGACGAGGCCGAGACAGATGCCGCGCCCGTGCCCATGCCCGTTGCCGCGAAGAAGAAACCGGCCGCGCGCAAGAAGGCCGCGGTGAAGGTCGCGGCCAAGAAGGCTCCGACGACAGCTGCGCGCAAGACGGCTGCCGCCAAGCCCCCGCGACCAAGGCCGCCACCAAGCCGGCGGCCAAGCCCGTGGCAAAGAAGGCCGCGCCCAAGGCGCCGGCCCGCAAGGCCGCCCCGGCCAAGCGGTCCAGCGCCCCACGGGCCGCTGCGGCATGATCGGCGGGCCCGGCCTGGGAAGAAAGAAAATTGGGGCAGTTGGACTAGTTTTCCGACCGTTCTAGTTTTCCAGGCCTAGGCCCGGCGGAAGAAGATAGGCCCATCGCGACAGAACACCCCTTTGTTTCCTTCGCGAGCCTTTCAACTTCAAGGAAATCACCATGTCCACGCAAACCACCATCGCTTCCGCAGCCGTTCACGTCGTCGGTCAATACAACGACGCGGGCAAGACCCTGGTCGGCGCCTACCGCACCGGCGTGCATCGCCTGCTGAACGGCGCCGCTTCGCGCTACAGCGACTTCCTGGGCAGCCGCCAGATCCCGATGGTGAGCGAACAGGTCAAGGCCAACCTGATCGGCGCGCAAGAAAAGATCAACGGCTTCCTGGCCAACCGCCTGGACATCGACACCGGCCGCATCGTGTCGGTGATGGACCGTGTGGCCGCCGGCACCACGACCGGCATCGAGTCGGTCGCCAGCCGCGTGGCGCGCGTCGAGTCGCCGATCGCCACCTCGGTGATCAACGCCCTGAGCGCCGTCAACCAGCCGATCGCCACCGTCTCGGTGCAGATCGCCGACAAGATCGTCGCCGGCACCAAGCAGATCGAAGCCCGCGTGAGCGGCGCCGAAGAAGAAGCCAAGCCGGTTCGCACGGTGAAGGCCAAGGCCGCCGCCGCCAAGAAGCCGGTTCGCCGCGCTGCCGCCCGCAAGGCGGCCTGACCCCCGGGGCGCCCCACGGCGCCCTTTTACTTTTTCACGGTATCTGGAGCACTGCATGGCGACCCGTCCTGACGAAACTGCAAAGTTGAAGAAGAGGGCGGCGCTTGCGAAGAAGACGCCGGTCAAGACGCCGGCTGCCGCGAAGAAGAAGGCAGCGCCCCGCAAGGCGGCGCCGGCCACCGAAGAAAAAGCCGCCGCGCCCGGCAGCAAGGCCGAGGGCCTGCTGCGCGCCGGCCTCAAGGCGCTGGACAACGTGCGCAACGACGTCGCAAAGCGCCAGGCCAACGTCATCGAAGGCCTGCTCGGCATCGGGCAGGGCAAGGTCCCGGGCCTGGACGGCTTCGGCATCCGCAAGTTCGAGGACGTGTTCGACCAGCGTGTCGCCACGGCCCTGCAGCGCCTGGGCATCCCCGGTGCCGACGAAGTGCAGGCGCTGCGCGACGAGGTCGCGCAACTGCGCGAACGCGTGGCGCAACTCGAAGGCACCGCCGCTGCCCCCGCCGCCCCGCGCGCACGCGGCAAACGCTGAGCGGCAACACACCGATCACACCGGTTGTGGCCAGCTCCAACACCACGCGCGATCGCATCCTGCAGGCCAGCCTTGCGCTGTTCAACGCGGAAGGCCTGGCGGCCGTGTCGACGCACAAGATCGCGGCCGAGCTCGGCATCAGCCCCGGCAACCTGCACTACCACTTCAAGGCCAAGCAGCTGATCGTCGAATGGCTGTTCCGCCGCTTCGAGCAAAGGCTGGAAGCGCTGAACGGCTCGTCGGCTTCCATTGCCGCCATCGACGACCTGTGGCTGGCGCTGCACCTGCGCTTCGAGGCCATCGACGAGTACCGCTTCATCTACCGCGACATGGCCTTCCTGGCCAGCGAATACCCCGCGCTCGGCCAGCGCGCGCAGGCCATGACCGCGCAGAACCTGCTGGCCGCGCAGGCGCTGTGCGAAGGGCTGGTGGCCTCGGGCGTGATCGAGACCAGCGCCGAGCAGGCCCGCATCCTGGCGCTGCAGATGGTGTTCACCACCACCTGCTGGCTGTCGTTCGAGCGGCTCGTGCCGGGGCGCGACGCGCTGGCGCAGGCCGACCCCGGCCTTGCGGCTTTCTACACGCTCACGCTGGTTTCGCCGTATGTTTCGAGCGAATCGAGGGCTTACCTCGATTACCTGAGGGGCAAATACCTCGGATAAATGTCGTTGTTGTCCGACGGGGCATTGGTTCGGCCGGCCCCAAGTTCGTCTTGAAGAAGATAAAAACCAAAAAGGAAACATCCATCATGACCACCGCCACCCACGCCCGAGCCCGTGAACCCATCGCGCCGCCGTCGCGCCTGCTGCTGCTGGCCGAAGCCCGCGCGCTCTGGGAAACCGGCGCCGGCATCGCCATGTGGCCGCTGCTGCAGCTCACGCCGCGCGGTGACGGCCACCCGGTGCTGGTGCTGCCGGGGCTGGTGGCGGGCGATGGGTCGACCTTGCTGCTGCGCCGCTACCTCTGCAGCCGCGGCTACGACGCGCACGGCTGGGGCCTGGGCCGCAACCTCGGTCCGCGCGAAGGCGTGGAAGACGGCATGGTCGAGCTGCTCAAGACCCTGCACGACAAAAGCGGCCAGAAGGTCAGCGTCATCGGCTGGAGCCTGGGTGGCGTGTATGCGCGGCTGCTGGCCTCGTCTTACGCGCCGATGATCCGCAACGTCATCACGCTGGGCAGTCCGTTCTCGGGCAGCCCGCGCGCCACCAATGCATGGCGCGTGTACGAAGGCGTGAGCGGCCAGAGTTCGCACGACCCGCGCCGCATGAAGTTCGTACAGCCGACGCCGCCGGTGCCGACCACCTCGATCTTCAGCCGCACCGACGGCGTGGTGGCGTGGCGCTGCAGCATCGAGAAGACGGGGCCGCAGTCGGAGAACATCGAAGTGCTGGCGAGCCACCTGGGCCTGGGCGGGCATCCCGCGGTGCTCTATGCGGTGGCCGATCGGCTGGCGCAGCCCGAAGGGCAGTGGAAGCCGTTCAATCGCGGGTTGCTGGGGCCGCTGGTGTATCCGGACCCCGACCGCGACATGTGAGCGCGTTGCGCAAACCGAATGAAAAAAGCCGGCGGTTGCCGGCTTTTTTCGCTTCTCGTTTCTCAGGTGCCGGCCCACACGTCCAGCACATAGCTCTGGTCCGCGATCATCTTGTCCATCCACGCATTGCTGTCGTGCCCATGCTCTCTTGCAAGGTCCGACAGCGTGCGCCGCACATCGGGCTCCATGCGCGAGCCGTCGCCGCACACGTACACCACCGCGCCCGCTTCGAGCAGCTTCCACACGTGCGCGGCCTGTTCGCGGATCAGGTCCTGCACATAGACCTTGCGCTCGCCCGCGCGCGAGAACGCCGTGTGCAGCTTCATCACGCCGCGGTGCGCCCAGGCCTGGAGTTCGTCGGCGTAGATGAAGTCCTGCTCGGGGTGCCGGCAGCCGAAGAACAGCAGCGCCTCGCCCAAGGCGTTGCTGCCCGCCTCGACCTGCGCCGCGCGCTCCTGCAGGAAGCCGCGAAACGGCGCGAGCCCGGTGCCCGGCCCGACCATGATGAGCGGGCGGCTCGCGTCTTCCGGCAGCCGGAAGCCTTCGGCCGTGGTCTCGCGCACCACGCCGTGCACCGTGTCGCCGGCTTCGGCGCGCGCGAGGAAGTTGGAGCACACGCCCTCGAAGGTGCCGATGCCCGACTTGGCGGGCCCGCTCACCACGCCCACCGTCACGCTGCACTTGCCCGGCGTCATCGTCGGCGACGACGAGATCGAGTAGTAGCGCGGCGACAGCGGCGACAACATTTCGAGGAACACCGCGAACGGCACCTGGCAGGCGCGGTGTTCTTCCAGCAGGTCGAGCACCGACTTGCGCTTGTGCAGCACCTCGGCCTTGTACTTCGCCTGCGACGCCTCGTCGCTGCCCGACAGCGCCACCAGCTTGGGCTTGGTGAACGGGCATTCGGTGTACGCCGCGAGCGTGGCGATCTGCTTGCGCGTGGCCACGTCCTGCAGTTCGACGTAGTCGCCCAGCAGCCGGTCGACCGCAATCACCTGCTCGACCGGCAGCGCCGCCTTGCGGCCCGCGCCCGCGTGCAGCCGCACGTGCGCCGTGCGGTCGAAGCCGAAGCGCGCCATCGCACGCTCGACCTGCGCCGGGCTGTTGCGCGGCACCACGCTCAGGTGGTCGCCGGCGCGGTAGATCAGGCCTTCGGGCAGCATCAGCTCGACGTGGCGCGTGGAGCGGCCGGCCTCGCCGTCGTTGTTGTTGCCGCCGCCGCCGCTGTTTTGCAGTTCGCGGTTCTCGATCACCCGCAGCGCCACCGCGCCCAGCGCATCGACGATGGCGTTCTTCTGCGGCGGCGGCAGTTCTTCGAGCGTGTAGAGCGGTTCGCTCTGCACGGGCGTGTCGGCGCCGGTCTTGATGTCGAAGGCCTTCACCAGCTCAGGCCAGAGCGCGTCGCTCCAGTCCTGGAAGGCGCCGTCCATGTCCTCGCGCGCATCGCCTTCGCCGCGCGGGTGCACGCGCGTGGCGCCCAGCGCTTCGAGCCGCTCGTCGATGCGGCGCGGCACCGCCTGGTAGGTCGCGGCCCAGTCGGTGTTGCCGCAGCCGAAGACGCTGAAGCGCACGCCGTTGAGCGCGTCGTCGGCCTTGTCGAGCCAGCGGTGGAACTCGGCCGCGTTGTCGGGCGCCACGCCGTTGTACGAGGCGCAGACGATGGCCACCGCGCCGTTGGCCGGCAGCCGCTCGGCGTAGTCGTCGAGCGAGGCCAGCTGCGTGGAGAAGCCGCGCATCTCGCCGGCCTCGGCCAACTGGCGCGCCAGGTCTTCGGCCGTGCCGAGGTTGGAGCCCTGCAGCACCAGCAGCGAGGTGCCGTGGCGCGCCGCCTGCGGCTTGCGCTGCGCGGGTTGCGTGGGCTGCACGGGGGCGGCCGCCGTATCGGTCATGTTGCCGCGCGGGCGCGTGGCCGGGTCGCGCAGCAGTGCCTTGATCTTGAAGTTCTCGGGCTTGATCGTCAGCGCTTCCTTGATCTTCAGCTTGTAGCCCGTGTGGTCCACCAGGTTGAAGCGCTGCAGGATCATGCCCAGCGTGAGCACCGCTTCCTGCAGTGCGAACTGCCGCCCGATGCAGGCGCGCTGCCCGTTGCCGAAGGGCTTGAACGCATTCACCGGCCGCTCGCGCTCGGCCTCGCGGCTGAAGTTGTCGGGGTTGAACTGGTCGGCGTTCTCGCCCCAGATGCCCTTGTCACGGTGCAGCGCCAGCGCATGCATGATGACCATGTTGTTCTTCTTGATCGTGTACTGGCCGCCGATCTGGGTGTCTTCCTTGGCGCGCATCGAAATGGCCGGCGCGGTCGGGAACAGGCGCAGCGACTCCTTCAGCACCTGCATCACGTACTGCAGCCGGTTGACCTGCGCGTAGGTCGGCTTCTGCGTGGTGTCGGGGCCGAACACGTTGTCGACCTCGGCCTGCGCCTTGGCCAGCGCCTCGGGGTTGTTCAGCAGGAAGTAGATCGCGAACGAGAGCAGGCCGCTCGTGGTCTCGTGTCCCGCGATGAGGAACTCGATGCACTCGTCGCGGATCATCTTGTCCGTGAGTTGCTCGCCGCTCTTCTTGTCCACGCCCGCGATCATGTAGCTCAGCAGGTCGGGCTTGGTGGCAATGTCGGCGCCGCTCGCGCGCCGCTCCTCGATGATGTCTTCCACCATCTTGTGCATGTAGCGGATGTCCTTGCGCTGCTGCGCAAGCTCCTTCTTCAGCATCAGCTCCTCGAGCGGCAGGCCGCGGCGGTTCTGCACCGTTTCCAGCGTGCGCACCATCGCATCGACGAAGGGATGAAAGCCTTCGCGGTAGAACGAATTGAAGCGGTAGCCGAAGCCGCACAGGCCGATGGTGTCGAGCGTGAGCGCGGTCATGTCGCGCACCACGTCCACCTCTTCGTCGAAGTTCAGCCGCTCCCACTTGGTGACCAGTTGCCCCGCGATGTCCAGCATCATCGGGTGGTAGGCCTGCATCGCGCGCTGGCTGAAGTTGGCCAGCAGGATGTTGTGCGGCTTCGACCACGTTTCCTCGTGCGTGTCCGACGTGAACAGCCCGTGCGACGCCGCCCGCAGCCGCCGCAACGCGCCGCGCGTGCTCTTGTCGAAGCGCGGCTCTTCGCAGAGCTCGTCGACCAGCGCGGGCGACGACACCACGATCACCGGCATGCCCGGCATGTCGAGCCAGTAGATGCCACCGAGGTCTTGCGCGATCTTCCACATGTCGAGCACGGGAGAGTCGGACCCGATCGACAGCAGGTTCCCGACGAAGGGTTTCTTCGCCGGATGCGGGATCGGGTGGAGCGAGTTTTTGCCTGCCATGGGGTGTGGTGCCTCTTTGGGATGGACCCGCTTCGGATGTCCGGGGTGTAACAACCGGAGTATCCCGATGGCATGGCTGGGAGCGGGGCGGGGATTCCCCTAGGGCGGTTCGTGGCGGGACTGTTCGGGGTGGCGCTCACGCCGACGGTGTGCTCTGCTCCGCGAATGTCCCCCGGCCTGCGGCCTCCTCCTTTATTTCGCTGCGCAGAGCACACCGCCGACGTGAGCGTTATCAGAGCACTGGTTCATCAGCTGCAAACCGGCAGCGTGCCCAAGTGCACAGGGCATCGGGTGCTTCCCGCAGCGAAATAAAGGAGGAGGGGCGCAGCCCCGGGGGACATTCGCGGAGGGAAGTACCCGGTGTCCTGTGCACACGCCAAGAACGTTCCCAAGAGCCATCAAGGCCGAACCATCTTGCAATCAGTCCCCTGGGCCAGTTCGTTCCCGGTGTAGACGGCGTCCGTGCGGAACCCGTAGTTGGTGCCTTCCCAGCCGACCTTCACGGTCTTGCCGTCCACCGGCATGATCGTGTTGACCACCTGCGGCAACAGCAACTGATGGTCCTCCGCACGCATGCGCACCGGTCCCACCACCGAGTCGAACGTCAGGTCCTCGAGCGCCCGCGCTACCTTGACCGTGTCCGCGCTGCCCGCCTTGTCGATGGCCGCGGCCAGCAGCCGTGGGGTCATGTCGATGCGCGGCGCAAGAAAGTCCTTGCCCGTCTTTGCCTTGTAGGCCTTGGCCAGCGCGTCGACCTTCGGCGTGTTGGCCTCGCCCGGGTGCCACTCGGCCACCCACGTCAATTGGCCCAGCTTGGCTTGCGACACCGCCGTCACCGTGCCCGGCACCGAGCCCGCGCTGTGGTTGAAGTAGCGCAGGTTGTAGCCCGCGTCGCCGGCGGCCTTCAGCAGCAGCGTCATGTCCTGGCCCCAGTTGCCCGTGATCACCGAATCGGCGCCGCTTTGCTTGATGTTGGCCACATACGGCGCGAAGTCCTTCACGCGGCCGATGGGGTGCAGCGTCTCGCCCACGAACTGGATGTCGGGCCGCGCCAGGCCCACCAGCTGGCGCCCGTAGCTCGCCCACTGCTTGCCGTGCGCATAGTCCTGGTTCAGCAGGTAGACCTTCTTCACGTCGGGCGTCTTCTTGATGTAGTTGGCCAGCGCCTTCATCTTCATCGCCGTGTTCGCCTCGGTCTGGAAGTGCCAGAAGCTGCACGCCTTGCCCGTCATCTCGGGGTCGATGGACGAGTGGTTCAGCACGATCAGTTCCTTGCCCGGATTGCGCTGGTTCCAGCGCGCCACCGACTGCACCAGCGCCGTGACCACCGACGAGCCCGAGCCGCCCGTCACGATGGCCTTCGCGCCCTGGTCGATGGCCGCCTGCAGCGCGCTCTGGCTCTCCTGCGCCGAGAGCTTGCTGTCGAACTGCAGCAGCTGCAGCTTCGTGGTGCCGCCCAGCACGCCGCCCTTGGCGTTGATCTCCTCGATGGCGTACTGCGTGTGCATCAGCATCAGCTCGCCGACATTGGCGAACGGGCCCGAGAGCGGGTCGATGTAGGCGATCTTGTAGGTCTGCTGTGGTTGCTGTTGTTGTGCATGCGCGGCGCCTGCGATGCAAAGCAGTGAGGCAAGGGCGATCCGCGCCAATGGCGCCTGTCTGGACTTCATGGTTTGTCTCCGGGATGGTTGTCAGGTCTTGACTTGCAGGCCGATCACGCGGCTGGCCAGTTTGGTGAGCTCGGCCACCACCTCGTCGGGCGACAGGCGCCCGCCCGGGCGGTACCAGCTGTAGAGAAAGCCCGGCAGGCTGCAGGCCGCGAGCGCGGTGATCTTGGTCTCGGTGAAGTCGAGGTCGCAGTCGCGCCGTGCTTCTTCGAGCAGCGGGCACAGCAGGTCGTAGAAGTGGTGCGCGAGTTTTTTCTGCGCCGCGATGTATTCGGGCCGGTACACCTGCGGCTCCCGGTACGCGAAGAAGGCGCAGGGGTGGTGCGCGACGGTCGCGCGGATCAGCCGCTCGATGCCCTCGAGCACCTTCTCGCTCGCGCGGCGCGGGTCGGCGGCCGCGAAGTCGAGCGCGGTGAAGCAGTCGACCGCCGGGGCCCACGAGAGCGTCTCGAAGATCTCCTGCTTGTCGCGGAAGTAGTAGTACACGAAGGGCTTGGTCACGCCCAGCGCGCGAACGATCTGCGCCATGGTCGTGTTGGCATAGCCCTGCGCCGCGAACAGCTGCGCCGCCGCCTGCAGGATGCGCTCGCGCTGCAGGTCGGTGCCCTGCGTGGCCGCGCGCTGGCGGCCCGTGCCCTGCGGCAGGTGCGGCTGCGCCGTGGATGCGTCGCTCTGGTCCCCAGAGGGTTTGTGCCGTGTCGCGGAAGTTATACCCATGGGTAGGATTGTTCGTGCACCATGCGGCATTGGCAAGCGCCCGCCATGCATGGGCGGCTATCGATAACCCTGAGAAAGTGACGCCATGGAGACAAAGCCGATGGTCCAGAACCTGCGCGAACTGCCCGCCCGCATCGAGCAGCCCCTGCACGACTATCTTCGCACCCACGCACGCGAGCGCGGCGCCGGCGCGGCCTGCATCTGGTACGGCCAGGCCATGAGCTGGGCCGAGCTCGACCGCGCGAGCGACGCCTTCGCCGCGCGCCTGCAGGCGCTGGGCGTGAAGAAGGGCGAGCCCGTGGTGCTCTTCCTCAACAACTGCCCGCAGTACCTGGTCGCGCACTTCGGCATCCAGAAGATCGGTGCCATCGTCTGCCCAAGCGGTCCGCTCAACAAGGAGCACGAGCTGGCCTACCAGGTCAACGACCTGAAGGCGCGCGTGATCGTCGCGGCCGCGCCGCTGCTGCCGGTGGTGCGCAAGGTGCAGCCGCTAAGCGCGCTCGAACACGTGTTCGTGGTGCACTACGCCGACCTGCTGCCCGCCGAGCCCACGCTCGACCTGCCCGCCGAACTGGCGGCCGAGCGCCACACCGAGCGCAGCGTGCCCGAAGGCTGCGAAGACTTCCTCGCCGTGATGAGAACGGCCGGCGCGAAGCCGCGGCCCGTGGCCATCGACATGGACGACGTGGCGCTCATGACCTACACCTCGGGCACCACGGGGCTGCCCAAGGGCGCGATGCTCACCTACGGCAACGCGCTCTTCAAGACGCGCGCCGCCGCCGATTGCAACGGCGTGGGGCCGGGCGATGTGCTGCTGTCGATCGCGCCGCTGTATCACATCGCCGGCATGCTGATGGGCGTCAATGTGCCGGTGCTGAGCGGCGCGACCTCGGTGCTGCTGCACCGCTTCGATCCGCGCGCGGTGCTGCAGGCCATCGCTGCCTACAAGGTCAGCTGGTGGTACAGCATCGCGCCGATGAACGTGGCCTGCATGCAGGTGCCCGGCATCGCGGGCTTCGACCTGTCGAGCCTGAAGATGAACCCGGTGACGAGCTTCGGCATCACCTTCACCGAGCCGCTGGCGCAGCAGTGGCGCTCGCATGCGCCGAACTGCACCTCGTTCGAGGCCGCCTACGGCCTGAGCGAAACCCATACCTGCGACACCTACACGCCGCACCACGCGCCGCGCTGGGGCACGCAGGGCATTGCGGTGCCGGGCGTGACCATCCGCATCATCGACACCGACACGCAGGCCGACATGCCCACGGGCGCGGTCGGTGAGATCGTGCTGACCAGCAAGGGCTCGTTCAAGGGCTACTGGAACAAGCCCGAGGCCACCGCGGCCACCTTGCGCAACGGCTGGGTGCACACGGGCGACATGGGCAAGATGGATGCCGACGGCTACCTCACCTTCATCGGCCGCTTCAAGGAGATGATCAAGGTCTCGGGCTACAGCGTGTTCCCCGAAGAGGTCGAGACCATTCTCATCAAGCACCCGGCGGTGGCGCAGGCGGCGGTGATCGCGCAGCCCGACGCGGAGAAGGGCGAGGTCGTCAAGGCCTTCATCGTGCGCAAGCCCGGCGCCGCGCTGGAGGCCGACGCGCTCGTGGCCTGGGCGCGCGACAACATGGCAAGCTACAAGGCGCCGCGCGCCGTGAGCTTCATCGACGCACTGCCGACCACCGGCGCCGGCAAGGTGCTGCGCCGGCTGCTCAAAGACCCAAGCTGAGAGGTTCCGTTTGTTCTCCAAAGTTCTGATTGCCAACCGCGGCGAGATCGCCGTGCGGCTGGTGCGCGCGCTGCGCGACCTGGGCATCGCCAGCGTGGCGGTGCATGCACGCGACGACGCGGCGGCGCTGCATGTGCAACTGGCCGATGCGGCCGTGGCGCTCGACGCCACCGGGCCCTCCGCCTACCTCGACGTCGCCGCGCTGATCGCGGTGGCGAAGGCGCAGGGGTGCGACGCGGTGCATCCCGGCTACGGCTTTCTCAGCGAGCGCGCGGACTTCGCGCAGGCTTGTGCCGATGCCGGCCTGGTCTTCATCGGGCCGACGCCGGAGCAACTGGGCCTGTTCGGCGACAAGGCGCGTGCGCGCGCGCTCGCCACGCAATGCGACGTGCCGGTGATGCCGGGCAGCGCGGGCGCCGTGTCGCTCGCGCAGGCGCAGGCCTTCTTCGCCGAGCAGCGTGCGCAGGGCGCGGGCGTGATGGTCAAGGCCATCGGCGGCGGCGGCGGGCGCGGCATGCGCGCGGTGCTGAATGCCGACGAACTGCCCGAGGCGCACGCGCGTTGCATGTCCGAAGCCAAGGCGGCCTTCGGCATCGAAGGTGTATATCTCGAGCGGCTGATGCGAAATGCGCGTCACATCGAAGTGCAGGTGCTGGGCGACGGCCAATCGGTGGCGAGCCTGGGCGAGCGCGAATGCACGCTGCAGCGGCGCTTTCAGAAGCTGGTGGAAATCGCGCCGAGCCCTTCGCTGCCGGAAGCCTTGCGCGCGCAGGTCACGCAGGCCGCGCTGCGCATGGCGAAGACGGTCGGCTATCGCGGGCTCGGCACTTTTGAATTCCTGGTCGATGCGGCGTCGACGAGCTTGCCTTTCGTCTTCATCGAGGCGAATCCGCGCCTGCAGGTCGAGCACACGGTGACGGAGGCGGTGACGGGGCTGGACCTCGTGCAACTGCAGATCGAAGTCGCTGCGGGCCAGTCGCTGAGCGCGCTGGGCGTGGCTGCCGATCGCACGGCGCCGCAGCGCGGCTTTGCGGTGCAGTGGCGCATCAACGCCGAGACGCTCGACACGCAGGGCAACGCGCGGCCTTCGGGCGGCACGCTGGCGCGTTTCGATCTGCCGGCAGGGCCCGGCGTGCGCGTCGACACGCACGGCTACGCGGGGCTCGCGCCTTCGCCGCACTACGACACGTTGCTCGCGAAACTCATCGTGCATTCACCGTCGCCGCGTTTCGCGGATGCGCTGCGGCGCTCGCTGCGTGCGCTGGACGAATGCCACATCGAAGGCATCGCGACGAACCTCTCGCTGCTGCGTGCCATTGCGGCGCGGCCCGAGTTCGCGACGCAGGCGGTGCATACGCGTTTCGTCGAGGCGCATCTGGGCGACCTGCTCGCATCGGCTGCTTCATTCGACAAGCAGGTGAAGAAGACGGCGGTGGCACCCGCCGCGGAAGCCGCCATCGCCGATGACGACTCGAACGAACTGACCGTGAAGGCGCCGATGCCCGCGCGCCTCGTGCAATTCGAAGTCGCCGTGGGCGACGTGCTGCCCGCCGGCGCGCAACTCGGTGTGCTCGAAGCCATGAAAATGGAGCACCTGCTGCACGCGCCCGTGGCCGGCCGTGTGGTCGCCCTGCTGGCCGAGCCCGGTGACTACCTCGTCGAAGGCCAGTCGCTGGTGCAGCTCGAAGCCGTCGATGCGCAAGCCGTCGAGGCCGAGGCGCGCGCCGAGCACGACCTCGACGCGATCCGCCCCGACCTGCGGAAGGTCATCGACCGCCACGCGCCCACGCTCGACGCCAACCGCAAGGCGGCCGTCGACAAGCGCCACGCACAGGGTGGTCGCACCGCGCGCGAGAACATCGCCGACCTGTGCGACACCGCCGCCGACCCCGGCAACTTCATCGAATACGGCGCACTCGCCATCGCCGCGCAGACGCGCCGCCGCACGCTCGAAGACCTGATCGCCAACACGCCCGCGGACGGCATGGTCACGGGACTGGGCAGCATCAACGCGAAGCAGTTCGGCCCCGAGGTGTCGCGCTGCGCCGTGCTGGCCTACGACTACACCGTGCTGGCCGGTACGCAGGGCATGCGCAACCACCACAAGACCGATCGCCTGCTGGCGGTGGCGCACCAGCTCAAGCTGCCGGTCGTGCTGTTCGCCGAGGGCGGCGGCGGCCGGCCGGGCGACACCGACATGCCGATCGTCGCGGGCCTGAACAACCACACCTTCAGCCAGTTCGCGGCGCTGTCGGGCAAGGTGCCGGTGGTCGGCATCGTGCACGGCCGCTGCTTCGCGGGCAACGCGGCGCTGCTGGGCTGCGCCGACGTGATCATCGCGACCAAGGGCAGCAACATCGGCATGAGCGGCCCCGCGATGATCGAGGGCGGCGGGCTCGGCACCTTCGCGCCCGAGCAGATCGGGCCGAGCAGCGTGCAGTCGCGCAACGGCGTGATCGACATCCTCGTGGACGACGAGGCCGCAGCCGTGGCCGCGGCGAAGCAGTACCTTTCGTACTTCCAGGGCGCGACCACCGAGTGGCAGTGCGCCGACCCGCGCGCGCTGCGCCATGTGGTGCCCGAGAACCGCCTGCGCGTGTACGACGTGCGCGCGGCGATGCGCGGCGTGGCCGACACGGGCTCGGTGCTGGAACTGCGCGCGGGTTTCGGCGCGGGCGTCGTCACCGCGCTCGCGCGCATCGAGGGCAAGCCGGTCGGGCTGATGGCGAACAACCCGCACCACCTGGGCGGTGCGATCGACGTCGAGGCGGCCGACAAGTCCGCGCGTTTCATGCAGCTGTGCAATGCGCACGGCCTGCCAATTGTTTCGTTGTGCGACACGCCCGGCTTCATGGTCGGCCCCGAGATCGAGGCGCAGGCACAGGTGCGCCACGTCTGCCGCATGTTCATGGTGGCGTCGCATCTGCGCGTGCCGTTCTTTGCCGTCGTGCTGCGCAAGGGCTATGGCCTCGGTGCGCAGGCGATGACGGCGGGCGGCTTCGATGCACCCGTGTTCACCGTGGCCTGGCCCACCGGAGAATTCGGTGCAATGGGCCTCGAAGGGGCTGTGAGACTGGGTTTTCGCAAGGAGCTGTCCGCCGCGCCCGAGGGCGCCGAGCGCGATGCGCTGTTCAAGAAGCTCGTGGCACAGCAGTACGAAAACGGCGAGGCGATCCACATGGCGCAGACGCTGGAGATCGACGCGGTGATCGATCCGGCGGACACGCGCGCATGGCTGGTGCGCGGGCTGAACTCGGCCACGCGGCGCATGGAACCTGTCTCGCCCTACGTCGACACCTGGTAACGGCACGCTAGACCTCGTAACGACCGGGGGCAAGGCGGCTCCGTACACTGGATCGCTTTGCGCATGGAACTGTTTTCACGTTGGTTCGCCCGCGTCCGCGCGGGGTCCGCAACGCATTGGACGATCGCTTTTCTTCTTGCCGCGGTGGCAATGGGCGTGTGGGCCGTGCCTTCCAGCGGCAAGCCTCGGCAACCCGCCGAGGCACATTGGGTCGCCGGTTGGGCGGCTGCGCCGGTGGACTTCCGCGAGCTCATGGCCAACCCCGCCGCAGCTTCTCTGGGCGGTCCCGGCAAGCATATATTCCAGGGTCAGAGCCTTCGGCAACTGGTGCGGCCGGCGCTGGACGGCGAACGTGTCCGCGTCCGTTTCTCCAACCGCTTCGGCAAGACGCCGCTGCATATCGGGGCGGCCAGCGTGGGTCTGGTCACCGGGGAAGGCACGCTGTCCCCGGCCACCCTGGGCGCATTGCGTTTCGGCGGCCGCCCGAGCCTGACCATCGCCCCCGGCGGCGATGCGTGGAGCGACGGCATCGATCTGAAGGTCGAGGCGGGGCAGGCCGTGGCGGTCAGCACGTTCCTCGACCAGCCCACGCCGTTCTCGACCGTCTACCTGCATGGGCCGGGCACGAGCTGGGTCGCTTCCGGCAACGGCACCGCAACGCCCAAGCTCCAGGGGGCGATGCCGTTGGCGCTCAATCACATCGTGACCGGGCTCGACGTGCTTGCGACACTGCCGGTGCGCATCGTGGTCGCGTTCGGCGATTCGATCACCGCGGGAAGCAACGAGGAGAGCGGGGGCTCTTCGTACCCCGAGATGCTGGCCACCCGGCTGCGCGACAGCCCTCAGGTGCCGGGCGCGCTGTCGGTGCTCAACATGGGCATCGGCGGCAACCGGCTGCTGCTCGACGGCTCGGGCCCCAGCGGCATGTCGCGCTTCGCGAAGGACGCGCTGGCGCAAAGCGGCGTGACGCACGCGATCGTGCTGATGGGCACCAACGACATCGGCCGAAGCGCCTTTCCGGGCGCGCTGGCAGGGTTGCTCACCACGTCCGAGCCGCCGACGGCCGAGCGCATCACCGAAGGCCTCGAGCAACTGATCAAGCAGGCGCGGGCCAAGGGCGTGAAAGTGATGATCGGCACGGTGCCGCCCTTCAGGAACACGCCCTACTGGACCGAGGCCACGGAGGCCATGCGCGGCGCCGTCAACCGCTGGATCCGGGCGCGCCAGGACGTGGACGGCGTCATCGATTTCGACGCCATCCTGCGCGACCCCGCGGACCCGCTGGCGCTGAACCCGAAGTACGACAGCGGCGACCACCTGCATCCCGGCAAGGCCGGGCATGCGGCCATGGCGCAGGCCATCGACCTGAAGGAACTGCTGGAGTAAGTACTCGCAACGCGAACGAATCGCGAAACAGCTCTACACAAGATTTCGCGCCCGGCTTACAGGCCGTTCACAAGCCCCCGGCAGCATGAAGACTCCTCCAACAACGCATGAGGTGTTCTTCATGAAAAAAATCGCATTGGCTTTTTCCATCGGCGCGGCTTCGCTGCTGTCGGTGGGCGCGTTGACCGTTCCCACCGCCGCGCAGGCGCAGCCCGCGGTGACCATCCAGGTGGCGCCGCCGGCGCCGCGTTTCGAGCGCGTGCCGCCGCCGCGCCGGGGTTATGTCTGGGCGCCGGGGCACTACGAATGGCGGGGTGGCCGCCACGTGTGGATGGGCGGCTACTGGGTGCGTGCGCGTCCGGGCTATGCCTACCGTCCGCCGGAGTGGCGCCAGGACGGCGGCCGCTGGCAGTACAACGCGGGCCGCTGGGACCGTGACGGCGACGGCGTGCCCAACCGCTACGACCGCCGCCCCAACAACCCGTACCGGAACTGAGTCCGGCGCCTTTGACGAGGCTTAGCGGAAGACCACGGTGCGGTGGCCGTTCAGCAGCACGCGGTGCTCGCTGTGCCACTTCACCGCGCGGGCCAGCACCTGGCTCTCGGTGTCGCGGCCGCGGGCCGTGAGGTCTTCCACGGTGTCGGTGTGGTCGGCGCGGGCCACGTCCTGCTCGATGATCGGGCCCTCGTCGAGGTCGGCCGTCACGTAGTGGGCGGTGGCGCCGATCAGCTTCACGCCGCGGTCGTGCGCCTGGTAGTAGGGCTTGGCGCCCTTGAAGCTGGGCAGGAACGAGTGGTGGATGTTGATCGCGCGGCCGGCCAGCTTGCCGCACAGGTCGTTGCTCAGCACCTGCATGTAGCGCGCGAGCACCACGAGCTCGGCGCCCTCGGCCTCGATGATTTCCAGCTGTTTGGCTTCGGCCTGCGCCTTGGTCGCGGCCGTCACCGGGATGTGGTGGAACGGCACGTTGTAGCTGGCCGCCAGCTGGTAGAACTCGCGGTGGTTCGAGATGATGGCGCGCACGTCGATCGACAGCAGGCCGCTCTTCCAGCGGAACAGCAGGTCGTTCAGGCAATGGCCTTCCTTGCTGACCAGGATCACCGTCTTCATCGGCTCGGCGGCGGCGTGCAGCTGCAGCGTCATGCCGAAGCCGCCGGCGAAGGTCTTCAGTTCCTCGCGCAGCACGGCTTCGCTGTGCGCGCCGCAGGCAAAGCGCACCCGCATGAAGAACAGGCCGGTGCCGTGGTCGTTGTACTGGGCGGCCTCTTCGATGTTGGCGCCGCGTTCGAGCAGGAAGCCCGAGACAGCGTGCACGATGCCCGTCCGGTCGGGGCAGGAGAGGTTCAGGATGTAGGCGGGCGAGGTGGGCGTTTGGGTCGTCATCAGGGGCGCAATTGTGGCAGGGGTGCCAGAATCGCGATTTTCCCCGATCACATAACCGCAGGAGCGAGACATGGCCTTCCAGGACTTCAACATGGACAACCAGTGGTTGCCCTTCACCCCCAACCGTCATTTCCGCAAGGACCCGCGCGTCTTCGTCGCGGCCGACGGCATGGAGTTCACCACGCACGACGGCAAGAAGGTGATCGACGGGATCTCCTCGCTCTGGTGCGTGGGCGCGGGCCACAACCGCAAGCCGATCAACGAAGCCATCAAGAAGCAGCTCGACACGCTGGACTACGCCACGGCCTTCCAGGTCAGCAACGACAAGGCTTTCAAGGCGGCCGAGATGATCGCCTCGCTGGCGCCCGGCGACCTCAACAAGGTGCTGTTCTGCAACTCGGGCTCCGAAGCCGCCGACACCTCGATGAAGGTGGCGCTGGCCTACCACCGCGCGCGCGGCGAGGGCCACCGCAACGTGTTCATCGGCCGCGAGAAGGGCTACCACGGCGTGGGCTTCGGCGGCATGTCGGTGGGCGGCATTCCGGGCAACCGCAAGGTGTTCGGCTCGGCCTTTTTGCCGCGCGTGGACCACATGCGCTTCATTCACGACCCGGTGAACCACGCCTACATCCACAACGAGGAGCCGGTGTGGGCCGAAGACCCGCTGGTCGAGCTCGAAACGCGCATCCTGCCGCTGCACGATCCGAGCAACATCGCCGCGATCATCGTCGAGCCGGTGGCCGGTTCGGCCGGCTGGTACCTGCCGCCCAAGGGCTACCTGAAGCGCCTGCGCGAGATCTGCGACAAGCACGGCATCCTGCTGATCTTCGACGAGGTCATCACGGGCTTCGGCCGCATGGGCACCAACTTCGCGTCGGACTATTTCGGCGTGGTGCCCGACATGCTGAACTTCGCCAAGTGCGTGACCAACGGCGTGATTCCGCTGGGCGGCGTGATCTGCCGCGACAAGCTCTACGACGCGATGATGAAGACCGACGCGCCCGAGCACGTGGTCGAGTTCTTCCACGGCTACACCTACTCGGGTCACCCGGTGGCCTGCGCCGCGGCGATTGCCACGCTCGACCTGTTCAAGGAAGAAAACCTGTTCGCCGCGCGGGCGAGATGGGCAAGGTGCTCGGCGATGCCTTCCACAGCGCCTTCAAGGGCCTGCCCAACGTGATCAGCATCCGCAGCCTCGGCCTGGCCGCGGCGGTGGAGCTCGCGCCCATCGCGGGCGCGCCGGGCAAGCGCGCCTACGACATCTTCCTGGACTGCTTCCACAAGGGCGCGCTGGTGCGGGCCGCGGGCGACGTGCTGGTGATCGCGCCGCCGTACATCGTGGAGAAGTCGCACATCGACACGCTGGTGAACACGCTGGCCGACGCGATCAAGGCGCACGCCTGAGGCTTTTTCTCTCTTGCCCATGCCGGTGCCGGCATGGGCGGCGCGCACGCCGTGACGGCGCGCCGGGCTACCGCCCCTCCAGGTCTTCCGCGGCCAGCCCCGCCAGGTAGACGCACGCACCACCGATTGCCGTGGACAACAACGCCAGCGTGAAGGCCAGGCGCTTGCCGTGCCACAGCGACCCGAGCCAGTCCTCGAACTCGGCCATGCGCACAGTGGCTTTTCCGCCCATGCGTTCCACTTCCTGCTGCTGGCGCTTCGACGCATCGAGCGGCACCACGTAGACCTGCCCGTTCAAGACGCGCTGCCCGGCGGCGCCTGCGTCGGCATCTTCGTTGCCGCTCGCCGCCACGAAGACGCCCACCGCGCAGACCCAGCCCGCCAGCAGGATCGCGAGACCCGCGAAACGAAGGCGGCGATGGGCTGCTGCGGCGGCGTTGCTTGGCATGGGCGTGCGGTCTCTGGTGTGAGGTGGTTCGACGGGCTACCGGAACCCGTGGAAGGCCATCGGATTCTGGCGCACGGCGTCTCGGCTGACGTCCGTCCGCGCGTTTCACTTCTACCGGTTCAAGGGATACCGGCCATTTCTTTCGCTCCCTAGCATCCCTCCTCGCGAAACGTAGCACTTATGAATTCAATGCCGGATTCAACGCGTGCGTCTTTCAGAGAGGAGCCATCATGCAGCGCGTCTTTTCTTCCGCCGGCCTCGACGAGCCCGGCCGCCGCCGCCATCGGTTGCCCAGGCTGATGGCCCTGGCGCTTGCGGCCGCCGGCTGCGCGTCTTCTTCGATGGCGCTGGCCAACAACGTCGGCGAGAACGCCGCATGGCAGTTCCAGACCAGCACCGACAAGGTCAACCAGGCGGCCGTGCAGGACATGATCCGCAAGCAGAAGAGCGGCTACTACGCAGCGCCCGTCTACAACACCAACATCGGCCGCCAGTACAACTGCAACGTGTCGGCCAGCTCGACCGGCAACGACGGCAACAACAGCACCGTCGCCAATTCGCCGTCGAACGCGGGCGCGCGCTCGGACGCCTCGGGCAACGACAGCCGCACCGGCGTGGGCACGACCGGCGGCGCCACGGTGGGCACCTCGCAAGCCAACAGCGGCACGGTCGGCTCGGCCGTCGTCGGCGGCACCAGCACGCAGGTGCAGGGCGCGGCCAACCAGGCGCTGAACTCGGCGCAGGGCAACTCCGGTGCGCAGACCGCCAGCGTGGGCGGCAGCTCGGCGTGCGCGTTCGGCGTGCTCAATTGAAAACCGGGGCACGCGACATGCACATCACCCGAACATTCACACTCGCCGCGGTCGCGACCGTGGCGCTCGCCGGTTGCGTCTCTGCGCCGCAGCAGCGCTTTGCGCCGAACGAAGCACCGGTCGTGCTCGGCCCGGCGGTGCGCGACAACGTCACGCCGATGGAGGCGGTGCTCGCCTGCTACGCCGACCACATTGCCGCCACGCGCCGCCCGCCCATCGTCATCGGCGTGGGCGACGTGAAGGACTACACCGGCAAGTACAGCATCAACGAAGGCAACGCGATCACGCAAGGCGGCGCGCTGATGGTGTATTCGGCCCTCGGCAAGCTCGGCGGCGCGGTGAGCATCGCCGAGCGCTTCGACCCGGTGATCGCCGAGCGCGAACTCGCCTATGCCGATCGCCGCCAGCTCGGCGACGGCCGCACGCACCAGCTCGGCGGGCCCAACGGCGGACAGAACGTGCCGTGGCTGCCGTACTTCGGCGGCACCATCAACAAGTCCGACTACTTCATCGTCGGCGGCATCACCGAGCTCAACTACAACATCAACTCGGGCGGCGCGGAGTTCGGCGTGAACCAGGTGGGCGTGAAGGCGCGCACCTTCAGCCAGTCGGTGAGCGTGGACCTGCGCATCGTCGACACCAAGTCGCTGATGGTGGTGCGCACGGTGAGCCTCACCAAGCAGTTCAACGGCTACGAAGTGGGGCTGAACGTGTTCCGCTTCTTCGGCAGCAAGCTGTACGACGTGGACATCGGCGCCAAGGGCCAGGAGCCGGTGCAGATGGGCGTGCGCGCCGCGCTCGAGGAGGGCGTGGTGCGGCTCATGGCCGCCGTCACGCAGGTCGACCACCGGCCTTGCATGACGATGCGTCCCGGCGGTGGCGAACCGATTCCGCTGACCCCCGCCGACCAGCTGCGCAAGGTCGACAACCCGGGCGCCGACGCCTCGGTGGGCGGCGGTGCGGTGACCTCGCCCGTGGTGCAGAGCGGCGTGGCCGTCAACGCGGGCGGCCCCGGCGGCGCGCGCCTCACGGGCACGGCCACGCAGGTGCCGTTCGACTTCGGCGCGACCACGCTCGGCGGCAGCACGCTCGCGCTGATCGACCAGATCGCGGGCGCCGCGAAGAAAGGCGCCACCGACATCGTGCTGGTGGCGCGCGACACCGAGAACTGGGACGCCCGCAAGCGCGACGAGCTGACCGACCAGCGCATTGCGGCGGTCACGTCCGCGTTGGCCAACCGGGGCGTGGCGCCCGGCGCGATCAGCGTGACGTGGCGGCCCGACGCGGCCGACACCTCGATCCACCGCGACGGGCCGGGCCTGCAGGAGATCGCCAAGCTGCGCATCGGCAGCCCGGTGGTCGGCGGGGCCGCACCGGCCTCGCCCGCCGCCACCCCCGTTGCTTCCGCCGACAGCGCCGTCAAGGGCGACTGATCGGCCTTCGCGCGCATTTTTCCGCCGCACCTCTTTCCGACCCAAGACCGCTTCCAACATTCCAGGAGTCACGCCATGAAAGCACGCCAGATCCAGAGTCGGGCCGCACGCGCGCCCATGTTCAGCCTCAGCAGCATCGCATCGGCCGCCGCGATGGCGCTGATCGCCACCGGCGCGCACGCGGCCGGCACGACGGTCGACACCGCCTTCGTCGGCGCCGTGAGCAACACGACCGCGGGCGTGCCCGACCGGCAGAGCAACGCTGGCAACGTGGACGCGACGATCACCAACGCGACCATCGGCACCACCGCCACCGGCACGCCGACGACGCCGACCCCCACGCCGGTTTCGCTGTCCACCAACGGCAACCTGATCGGCGCGTCGGCCACCGGCAACATCGCCTCGTCCACCGTGGGCACGCTGGCGACCCCGATCGGCGCGCTCAACAACGCCGCGACGGTGGCCATCGGCGTCAACACCGGCGTGGTGTCGAGCAAGGTCGACACCAGCAAGATGGAAGTGATCTCGCTGCAGACCGGCAGCGTGCTGAACGCCGACAACACCATCTCGGCCACGACCACGCTGAACAACGGCACGTCGCTGGTGTCGGGCACCGCGAGCAATGCGCCGGCGCAGCAGGGCACGGCCACGCTGCTCTTTCCGGGAGGGCCGACGCTGTTCAATGCGTCGGGCAACATCGTCGTGACCTCGGTGCAGTCGGCGACGGGCGCAGCCTCGACGGCGGCGGCCAACAACAGCATGGTCGACCTGCTGATGGCCTCGACCGTGAACAGCGCCGTGACGGGCACGGCATCGCTGGACCGCAACACGGTCTCCGCGGTGCTCAAGGGCAACAGCGCCAACAGCACGGCGCAGATCCAGTCGGGCGGCGCGCCGACCTTCGCGGGCTCGGCGATGGTGTCGAACCTGCAGGTGAACGGCAACGGCATCGTGGCCGCGGCGCACAGCGCCACCAACTCGGGCGCCACGGTGATCGGCGCGGTCTCGGGCGTGCCGGGCGTGACCAACACGCTGAAGGGCACGCTGTCGGTGCAGGGCAATGCGATTTCCAGCGCGGTCACGGGCAACGAGGCGCTCGGCGCCACGGGCGACACCGCCGGCAACCGCATCGTGCTCGGCGACGCGGTGTCGGTGGCGGGCACCACCGCGCCCACGGCCAACGACAGCACCCACACGGGCGTGGGCGTGGCCACCCACATGAACAGCGACCTGGCCGTCATCAACAGCCAGGGCAACATCGGCAACGGCCTGGCGAGCACGATGGTCGCGCAGACCTCGGGCGCGTCCGTGGTGGCCAGCGCGCAGGCGGTCGACGGCGGCACGGTGCTGCTGCGCGACAACAGCATCACCGCAGCCATGACCGGCAACGCGGCGTCGAGTTCGATCGCCACCGGCAAGGGCGTGTCTTCGTACGCGGCCTCCACCGCGCTGTCGAACCAGCAGTCGAATTCGGGCGCGCCGGGCGTCGCGCTCGTGAGCCCTTCGGCCATCCTGGCGCAGGCGGGCGACGCCACGCACGGCGTGGCCAACGGCACGGTCACGGTCGGCGGCAACCGCGTGGCGGCCACCGCGCAGGGCAACCAGGTGACGCAGAGCATGGCGCTCGCCGCGTCCGACCTGAGCACCGGCAGCGGCGCGGCAGTGCTGACGGGCGGCACGAGTTCCGACGGCCGCGTTTCGGCGGCTGGCTCGACCACCATCACCAACCTGCAGGGCAACTACAACGACGGCGGCGTGGGCGCCATCAACGGCGCACCGCTCGTGCCGGGCTCGCTGATCTGGCTCACCGCGAACGGCGGCGGCGCACCGATCTCCAAAAGCGCGCTGTCGTCGACCACGAACCGGCAAGAGGCCATCGCGGTCGGCAACGGCGCGACCAACGCGCTGTCGCTCACGGGCACGACGGTGGGCACGGGCGCGGGCATTGCCAGCGTGCAGATGAACGACGCCAGCTCCCCCGTGGGCACGGGCCTGTACGGCGCGCAAGCCGCGATCGGGGTGACGGGCAACATCAACGGCAAGTCCTCGGTGGCGCTGACCGACAACGTGCAGCGCGCCATCGGCTACGGCAACTCGGCATCGAACGCGGTGGGCGTGAAGGCCGGCAACGTGACGGTGACGCCTTCGGCGGCGGTGGCGTCCAGCGTCACGGTCAACCTCGCCAGCAGCCTGCCGTTCGACAACGCCCTGGCCACGCAGCCGGTCGTGAATGCGGCGTATGGCGTGCTCAACGACCAGTCGACGCGGTCCACCGTCAACTCGGCCGCGATCGGCGCCGACGGCTTCGCGGTGGGCGTGGTCGGCGGCGTGACGGGCAGCAGCGTGGCCAACGACCGCAACGCTTTCGTCGCGGCCGCCTACGGCAACGACGCGGCGAACGGCGTGGTGCTCGATGCGGGCAACCTCAAGGCCTCGGGCTTCGCGTCGGTGGCCAACGTGACCAACACGCAGGCCGTGGGCGGCGGCGGCACCGTCATCGGCGCCACGGCGGCCGGCGGCACGGTGGAGCGCACGGTGATCACCGGCGGCCTGGACACGGCCTCGGTCTCGGCCTCGAACAACAACGCGCAGGCGCTGGCCTACGGCAGCCGCGCCACCGGCAACACGGTGGGCGTGAAGGGCACGAACATCGCCACGACGGGCTTCGTCAATTCGGGCGCGACGCTGGCGGGCAACGTGCTCGCGACCAACGCATCGTCCAGCGTGCAGAACGCGCAGGCCGGCCAGGGCAGCGTGAGCGCGGAACGCAGCGGCGGGCCCGAAGTGTGGACGCAGGTCGGCGGCGCCGTGACCGCATCGAGCGTGGTGGCCAACGGCAACACCGCCGGCGCCGACGCCACGAGCAACAGCGCGGTGAACGGCGTGGCCATCGACGCATCGAACGTCGCGACCACCAGCGCGGTGCAGAACGCGCAGTTCACCTCCGCCGCCGTGACTTCGCGCGTCGGCCAGCTGGGCGGCCCGCTCGCTTCGCAGGCCGGGGTGCGCGTGTCGCTGGGCGGTGCTTCGGTGCAGGGTTCGAAGGTCGCGGTGAGCAACAACGAGAACGGCGGTTCGTCCACCGGCAACGCGGCCACCAGCAGCATCGACGTGAAGGGCACGAACATCGCGTCGGCCAACGGCCAGTTGTCCGCGTCCGCCGCAAGCCAGGTCGGCGCGACCAACGCGAACGCCGACCATGCGCTGTCGAACACGCAACTGGTGCTCGGCACGCCGCTGATTTCTTCCACCGTGGGCGGCGCCTTCGGCATCGACACGGCGGTGGGTTCGGCCGTGACCGGCTCGACCCTGAGCGTGACGGGCAACAAGCAGAGCGCCGAAGCCACCGGCAACACCGCCACCAACAGCGTGGCACTGGCCGGAGCGGGCGGCGCGGCGGCGGCCAACGTGTCGGCGCGCACGGCGCTGCAATCGACGCAGGCGAACTTCGGCGCGGTCGATGCGAAGTCGAGCATGCAGGCCTTCGCGCCGGCGTCGGTGGCGGGCGCGTCGACGGTCGAGATCTCGGGCAACCTCAACTCGGCCACGGCCGTGAGCAACGACGCGACCAACACGGTGAGCGTGAAGGCCGACAACAGCGCCGGCTTCATCTTCCCGGCCATCGTGACGCAGGGCGCGTTGCCCGGCAACACCACGGCCACGGGCGACCAGCTGCTGCTGAACCGGCAGAGCGCGTCCGGCGCGGTCGGCAGCACGGCCACCACCGCGATCTACAACCAGGACCGCGCGGTGGCCGGCACGGCGCTGGCCGGCGCCAGCAGCTTCAAGGTGACGGGCAACAGCACGGTGGCGCAGGCCACGGCCAACCAGGCGACCAACGCCAACACGCTGGCCGGCGGCGCGGCGCAAGCGGCGCGGCTGGCGGTGCTGAACGTGCAGGACAGCAGCGGCACCTCGACGGCCACGGCCGACAGCACGATCCGCCTCACGCTGAACGGCGGCGCGCCGATCAACGGCAGCGGCGCCATGCTCGACGGCAACACCACCAGCGGCATCGCCACCGGCAACGCGGCCACCAACAGCCTGGACGTGAAGGGCGGCGTGGTGTCGGGCAACCTCTTCGTGCCGCTGGCCGCCACGCTGGCGGTGCCCGCGGCCTCCACGCTCGTGGCCGCCGACCAGGCGCTGGTGAACGTGCAGGTGCAGACGGGCGAGGTGAGCGCGAAGGTGACCGGCAGCATCGGCATCGACACCACGACGGGCGCGACCATCGGCGGCTCGACGCTGAGCGTGTCGGACAACAAGCAGGCCGCGACGGCGGTGGGCAACACGGCGCTCAACAGCGTGAGCCTGGCCGGCACCAGCGTGGCGGCGCGCTCGGCGACGCAGTCGATCCAGACGGGCGACGCGCCGGTGTCGGCTTCGTCGAGCATGACGCTGTTCGCACCGGTGGGCTCGACGAATTCGACCGTGCGCCTGTCCGGCAACAGCAACACGGCGCTGGGCGTGATCAACGACGCGACCAACACCCTGAAGGTGACGGGCGGCAACACGCAGCCGCTGGCCAGCGCGGGCGCGGCGGTGCTGGGCGAGGCGCTGGCCTCGGGTGTCGTGGCCGCGGCCGGCGACCACGTGGTGTCGAACCGCCAGTCGGCAACGACGGCGGTCTCCGCCACGGCGACGACCGCGCTCAACAACGACGACAACACGCCGGGCGCGGCGAGCCTGGCGGGCGGCTCGCTCGCCGTCACCGGCAACAGCACCTTCGCCGAGGCCTCGGCCAACCGGGCGAGCAACAGCGCCACGGTGGCGGCCGGCGCGGTGCAGGGCGCGAGCGTGGGCATCGTCAACTCGCAGTCGAGCACAGCGGACGCAACGGCCAAGGCCAGCACGGTGGCGTCGGTGTCGCTGACCTCGGCGGCGGGCGCCACGGCGCTCAACGGCGGCGGGATCTCGCTCGACGGCAACACCACGGCGGCGCTGGCGCGCGGCAACGCGGCCACCAATGTGCTGGAGTCGAGCGCGGGCAGCGGCTACGGCGCGGCGGCCGCCGCACCGGGCAGCGGCAGCCTGTCGGCCTCGCCGCTGGCGCTGAACGTGACGGCCAGCGCGGCCATCCTGAACAGCCAGACCAATGCGGGCGCGGTGTCGGCGTCGAGCACGGGCACCAGCTACCAGGTGGCGCTGAATGCGACCGGCGCGCCGGGCACGCTCGGGGTGTCGAACGGCACCGTGGGCGTGACGGGCAACACGCTGGCCGCGCAGGCCTTTGGCAACAGCGCGACCAACCGGCTGACGCAGACCGCGCTGAACACCGGCGCGCCGAGCGCGGTGGTCGGCAACTACCAGGTCAACACGGGCAACGTGACGGCCTCGGTGACCAGCGTGAACTTCGGGGTGGGCGTATCGGGCCCGGTGAGCAACGGCACGCTGCGCACCACGGGCAACCAGATCACCGCGTCGGCGGTCGGCAATTCGGCGAGTTCGTCGATCGCTTCGCGCTGAACCCGGTCAGCCGCGGGGCATGAAGCCGCGGGCCTTCGGGCTCGCGGCTTTTTTCATGGGCGTTGCGGCTCAGTCGCCCGGCTTGGGCGCCGGCCTGGCGGGGGCGCGCAGTTCGGCGCAGTAGTCTTTTTCGGGCAGCGGGGGCGTCTGCCAGGTGCGGTCGAATTCGCCGGGCACCACGCTCGCCAGCGTGGGCGCGGCGAGCATGCGCACCGTGGCCACCTTGATGTCGTCCGGCAGGTGCTGCGGCACGCCCAGGGTGCGCACCACGTGGCCCGCGCCGGCGATCAGCAGCACGGTCTGGCCGGGCTTGCGCGCCTTGACGACGGCCTGCGCCATGGCGCGGTCGCGGCCGACCTGGATGCGGGTCATGGGAACGATCTGCGACTCGGGCAGCATCTTGCAGTGGCCGTCGCGCACGGCGGTCTGCTGCGCGGCGTAGGCCGCGGGGGCGAGCTGCGCGTCCAGGGACACATCGGCCATGGCGTCCTTCATGCGGGCGCGCGGCAGGTTGGCGCCGACCACGGGCACGCCCGCGCGCACGGCCGCCATCACGGCGGGGCCGTAGCTGGCCCAGGGCCAGGCCTTGTCGCTCCAGTCGAGGGCGGCCTGCACCTGGGCTTCGGTGGCGGTGGGGGCGACGTGAGCGGTGCTGCGGCCCTCTTCGGCCATCTCGAGCGCCAGCGCGGCGAGATGGCCGCGCGCGACCAGCGCCTCGACGGTTTCGCGCTCGATGACGTGGTGCTCGGGCGCATCGTGCTGCTCGCCGAGCAGCAGGACGTCGACGGGCTGCAGCGCGGCGATGCGGCGCGCGATCGGAACGTCGGGGGCATCGGGCTTGTCGGCGCCGGACGAAAGCGCCGAGCAGCCGGCGAACGTGGTCGCGACGAGCGTGGCGACCAGGGAGAACAGGAATCGGTGGGCCCGCGCGGGCCGGGGTGGAGAAAGCATCGCGCCATCGTATGCCGTCGGCGGGCGCTTGCCGTGCCGTCCATCAGCGCTTGTTGCTGTCGTCCGTGCCCCGCTTTCCTGTTGGCGTGCGGGTGGATTCACCGCTGAAAGCGGCTTTGCCATGAAAAAAGCGCCCTGTTGGGCGCTTTTTGCGGGAAACCGGATGAAAGCGGCTTCAGGGTCTCAGTGCACGAGGACCGGCGTGTGCGCCAGCTCGGCGTAGCCTCGAGGGTGTCCTCGACCTCTTCCTGGGTGGGGGTGTTGAGCTGCCAGGCCGCGATCTGTTGCTGGAACAGCTCGGCCCAGGAGCCGTCGAGGTACACCTCCTTGCCCGAACGCTTGTCCACAATTTCAAAGCCGTGGCGTTCCAGAACCGGCACATTCGGCTGCGCGGGCTCGTCGCCTTCATTGGGCTGTACGTGGACGACGACGAAAGACTCCGAGTCATAAAGCATGTTCATGGCGGGCCCTGTAAGGATGTCGATGGCGTTCATAGAGGTTACGTAGCAATCAACGCGCCAGTTTCAAGACCCGTTGTCTTTTGATTTACTTCTTTGCCAATGTGTGAGTTTTGCCTCAATTCGCGGGGCCCGTGGGTAGGGCTTTTCGCAATTGGGCGTCGGCGAAGTTGCCGTTGGACTCGGTTTGCTTGATCCGCACGGGCAAATAGCCGTAGTCGGGCGCCAGCCAGAGCTCCAGCCTGGCGTCGAACTGCTGGCGCGGGCTGCGCGTGAGCTTGCGCGCCCGGTATTCGCCGGCCGCAGGCTCAGCTGCTCTTCGTCGCCGACCACGAACACCCACACGCCGGCGTCGCGCGGCCCCACGGTCTGGATCGAGATCTGGCTGCCCGCCGGGTAGCGGCCCGGGTTGCCCGCCAGCAGGCCGCCGAGCTGCATCATGATGCTCAGGCGGTCCTGCGCCCCGGCCAGCAGCGGCACGGGCGGCGCGTTGTTGCTGAACACCACCTGCCCCTGGTCGCGCACGAAATGCGAGGCCACCTCGGACTTGCGGCTTTCCGAATAGCGATCGGGCTCGATGCCCGAGGGGCCGATCCTGCCCGTGCTGTGCTGGCTGCGGATGGTGCTGAACAGCACCTTGAGCGTCAGCCGGGCGTCGTAGCGGCTGCCGTCCTGCAGCCAGGTCAGCACGCCGAACACGCCCTGCATGGGCGAGGCGCCGTCTTGCCCGGTGGCCGCGAAATCCAGCGTGACCGAGCCCGGAATGCGCAGCGACTGGGTGCCGACGATGTTGCCGGACGTGGGGCTCGACGCCCCGGCCGTGGCACCGGTGTCGCCGGCGCCGGCCCCGGCGGCCGGGCCCGTGCCG
>NZ_MOWM01000069.1 GCF_016082275.1 Variovorax sp. E3 | reverse complement strand
CGCGCCGGCCGCCTATCCGCCGGGCGCGCTGCCCTGGGGCGCCGCGCCGGCACCCGCGTCGAACGCCAAGGGCCGCACCGCCGCGACGCGCACCGCGCGCAACAGCAAGGCCGCCAACAACACGCCGCAGCCGTCGGCGTACATGGCGCCGTCGATGCAGGGCGCGCCGCAGCAACCCTACATTCCGCAGGCGCAGGCCGGCGGCTATCCGCCCCCCGGCTACCCCGCCGCGGCGCCCGCGGGCTATCCGCCGCCCGGCTATCCCGCAGCCAACGCGGCCTATGCGCAGGCCAACACGCCGCTGCCCCGCCCCGGCGCCGAGCCGAGCTGGAACGCGCCGCTGCGCACGGCGCCGGTCAACCCGCTGGTGTCGGAGCTGCAGGAGCTGGAATCGCAGCGCGCGGTGACCCTCACCGCGGGCACCGTCTTTCGCAGCCGCGCCGGCGAGGCCGGGCTGAGCCAGCTCTCCGACTTCCAGTTGCCGGTCCAGGCGCGCTTCCCGGTGGGCGAAGGCAAGATCGTCGTCGGCGTGACGCCCACGGTGCTCGACGCCGGCACGCCCTCGAGCAGCTACGCGACCGCGAGCCGCTTCGGCGGCGGCCCCACGGCCGTGTACAACTCGCTGTTCAACCAGACGCAGCCCGGCCAGCAGAATGCCTCGGGCGTCGGACTCAACGTGGGCTACGAAGGCAAGAACTTCGACGGCGGTATCGGCACCACGCCGCTGGGCTTCCCCACCACCAACGTGGTGGGCAACGCGACCTTCAAGGGCAGCTTCGGCGACTCGTGGAACTACAAGGCCGACATCTCCCGCCGCGCGGTGACCGACAGCGTGCTGTCGTTCGCCGGCGCCAAGGACGGGCGCTCCGGCGAACGCTGGGGCGGCGTGGTGGCGACCGGCGTACGCGGCGACATCGGCTACGACGACGGCACCTACGGCATCTACAGCTACCTGTCCGCGCACGGCATCACCGGCAAGAACGTGGCCAGCAACTCGCGCGTGGAAACCGGCGGCGGCGCCTACCTGCACCTGCTCGACAGCCCCCGTTCCAAGCTCACGCTGGGCATGAACATCGGGCTGATGGGCTACGAGAAGAACCTGAGCTACTACACCTTCGGCCAGGGCGGCTACTTCAGCCCGCAGAGCTTCGTGAGCGTGGCCTTCCCGGTCGACTGGACCGGCCGCAGCGACCGGCTCGCCTGGCGCGTGAATGCGTCGCTGGGCGTGCAGTCGTTCACGCAGAAATCGTCGCCCTACTTCCCGACCGACCCGTCGCGCAATGCCGACGCGCAGCGCGTGGCCGACTGGGCGCTGCAGGCGGGGCTGTCGAGCTCGCTGTACAACAACATGTACCCCAAGAGCTCGAAGACCGGCCTGTCGTACAACCTGGGCGCGGTGATCGAGTACCAGCTGGCGCCGAAGATGTTCCTGGGCGGCGCGCTCGCGCTGAACAACGCGCAGAACTACCGCCAGTTCACCGGCAGCCTGTACCTGCGCTATGTGTTCGGCGGCTCCAGCAGCCTGGGCGTGCCGAGCTTCAATGGCGGCGGCACCTCGCTGAACCCGATGGTCTCGCCCTACACGCCGCTGCTCTGAGCCCGCAAGGGCCCCCGAGGGCCCTTCAAAGGCCGCCGCTTACGCGGTGGCCGGCGGCAGCGCGGTAGCGACGATGGGTGTCGTCGCGGCGTGATGTCCCCGGGAAACGCCGGCGGCTCGGGTGACAGGTCGCGGCCCCACAGCGGCGCGCTTTCGTAGGCGGCCACCCATTTCACGATGTCCTTGGCGGCCATCGGCATCGCGATGCCGTAGCCCTGGGCCAGCGTGCAGCCCATGGCGAGCAGCGCCTCGCCCTGCTTGACCGTTTCCACGCCCTCGGCCACGGCCGTCAGCCCCAGCGCATGCAGCAGCGCCAGGATGCCCTGCACGATGGCCCGGTCCTGCGCGTTGTCGAGCATGCCGCGCACGAAGGACTGGTCGATCTTCACGGCCGACACCGGCAGCTGGCGCAGGTAGGTCAGCGACGAGTAGCCGGTGCCGAAGTCGTCTATCGTGACGCCCACGCCCAGCGCCTTGCAGGCCTCGACGAACAGCGCCACGTTGGCGAACTGGCTGATGGCCGTGGTCTCTAGGATTTCGAGCTCCAGCATGCCCGCGCCCAGCTTGGGAAACTGCGACAGGTGGCGCGCCAGCCGGTCGACGAAGTCCCAGCGCATCATGTGGCGCGGCGCCACGTTCACGCTCACCGACACCTGCAAGCCCGCCAGGCGCCACTGGTGCGCCTGCCACAAGGCCGTGGCAATGGCCCAGTCGCCGACCTGCTCGACCAGCGCGTCGTCTTCGATGAGCGGCACGAACTGGATCGGCGGCAGCAGGCCGCGTTCGGGGTGCTGCCAGCGGATGAGCGCCTCGACACCGACGACCTCGCCGCGGCGCATGTCGACCTTGGGCTGGTAGACCAGGAAGAACTCGCCCTGCAGCAGCCCTTCTTGAATGCGCTGGCGCTCGCGCACCACCTGCTCGTCGGCGCGGGCCTGCGGGGCGTCGAAATAATGCACCTTGCCGTCGGCCGCGCGCTTGGCGAAGAAGGCGGCGTGCTGCGCCTGGCGCAGCGCGATTTCGGGGGGCGGCCCGTTGCTGTCGAGCATCATGGCGCCGATGCTGGCGTCGATGCTCGCCGCCTGGTCGTGCCAGGCCCACGGCTCGGCCAGTGCGTTCTGGATGCGTTCGAGCACCTGCGCGCACTGCGAGGTGCCCAGGCCGGCGAACACGGCCGCGAACTCGTCGCCGCCCACGCGGGCCATGACGCTCTCGCGCGGCAGCTGGGCCTTGATGCGGCGGGCCACCTCTTCGAGCGCGGCATTGCCGGCCACCATGCCCAGGCGGTCGTTGAGTTCGCTGAAGCGATCGACGTCGAGGTAGCACACGGCCGCGAGGCGCTTGCCCGCGCGCGCCCAGTCGTCCATCAACGGACGCAGCACCTCATCCGGCGGAAGGCGTGCCGAACCATCGTAGTGCGACGGCAGAGAGACGGTGGGTTGCTTGATCGACAAAAGACTGTGGCTCCGGAAAGTCGCCGGCTATTGTTCTCCCAATTTTGACCATTCGGAGCATTGGGGGACGGATTTGTGACACTCGCTGTATGCGCACAACACATGTGCATGCAAAAAAGGGCTTCCAGTGCGCGGCTAACCGCAATAGGCACCCACCACGCGGCCGGTCGGCTCGACCTGGACGTTGAGCCGCATGGTGTCCTGCACCGGATCGGCGGTTTCCGTCGACAGCACGGTGCGGGCCATGCGGGCGCCGGCGCGCTGGCGCATCTCTTCCAGCAGCGGCGGCGACACCCGCAGCCCCAGCCCGAAGCGCACGGCGGCGGCCTGGCAGGTCTCGGGCGGCGGCGCGAAGCCGGGCGGCTCGGGCACCTCGGAGGTCAGCGGCCGGTCGCCGGGGGCGACTGGCAGCCGGCCAGCACGGCCGCCAGGGCCAATGCAAGGGCCGGCCAGCCGGCCCGATTCAGGCCGTGGGTCATGCGCATTTCTCTTCCTCCTTGGATTCGTGCAACTGGAGCGAGAGCTTATTCAAATTCGCCGGGTGCTTCTTCGGCACAGATTAAGCCAGCAAGCAGCAAAGCATCAACTAATTCACGCCACGGCACATGGGCCTTGCATTCGAGGGCGTATGCTGGACACGACGCGCGCAGTTCCGGCCACCGGCCGCACACCTTCATGACACAGCCCCCTGCCACCGTTTTCCTGATCGACGTCGACAACACCCTGCTCGACAACGACCGCGTCATCGCCGACCTGCGGGCCCACCTCGAAGCCAGTTTCGGCGCCGAAAGCGCCGGCCGCTACTGGAGCGCCCTCGAGGCCCTGCGCACCGAACGCGGCTACGTCGACTACCTGGGCGCCCTGCAACGCTACCGCGCCGAGGAAAGCCGCCGCGGCATGAGCGATTCGCGGCTGCTGCTGATGTCGGGCTTTCTCATCGACTACCCCTTTGCCGAGCGCCTGTACCCCGGCGCGCTCGACGTGCTGAGGCACCTGGGCCGCCAGGGGCCCACAGTGATCCTGTCCGACGGCGACGTGGTGTTCCAGCCGCGCAAGGTGCAGCGCTCGGGCCTGTGGGACGCCACCGGGGGCCGCGTGCTGATCTACGTGCACAAGGAGCAGATGCTCGACACCGTGGCGCAGTGCCACCCGGCCGCGCACTACGTGATGATCGACGACAAGCTGCGCATCCTGTCGGCCATGAAGGCCATCTGGGGCGCGCGGCTCACGACGGTCTTCGTGCGGCAGGGGCACTACGCACTCGACACCCAAGCCAACGCCGCCTATGCGCCCGCCGACATCACGGTCGAGCACATCGGCGACCTGATCAACCTCGACTTTCCACCGACGACGCCATGAGCCAAGCCACCAATCCTCTCGCGGGCCAGCCCGCTCCGCTCGAACTGCTGGTGAACGTGCCGCGACTGATCTCGGCCTACTACACCGGCCGGCCCGATCCGTCCGTGCCCAGCCAGCGCGTGGCATTCGGCACCTCGGGGCACCGCGGCTCGTCGTTCGACGACGCATTCAACGAATGGCACGTGCTGGCCATCAGCCAGGCGATCTGCGACTACCGCAAGCAGAAGGGCATCGACGGCCCGCTGTTCCTGGGCATCGACACGCACGCGCTGTCGACCCCGGCCTTCAACAGCGCGGTCGAGGTGCTGGCCGCCAACGGCGTCGAGCTGATGATCTCGAAGGACGACGAGTACACGCCCACGCCGGCCGTGTCGCACGCCATCCTGGTCTACAACCGGGGCCGCACGACGGGGCTGGCCGACGGTATCGTCATCACACCGTCGCACAACCCGCCCGAGAGCGGCGGCTTCAAGTACAACCCGCCCAACGGCGGCCCGGCGGGCACCGACATCACCTCGGCCGTCGAGGCGGCGGCCAACAAGATGCTGGCCGACAAGCTCGAAGGCGTGAAGCGCATGCCGCTCGCGCAGGCCCTGCGCGCATCGACCACGCACCGGCACGACTACCTGAACACCTACGTCGAAGACCTCGCGCAGGTGCTCGACATGGACGCCATTCGCGGCGTGAACATCGACCTGGGCGTCGATCCGCTGGGCGGCGCCGGCGTGCGCTACTGGCCGGCGATTGCAGAGCGCTACAAGCTGTCGCGCCTGAACGTGCTGAGCCAGGAAGTCGACCCGACCTTCCGTTTCATGTCGCTCGACTGGGACGGCCGCATCCGCATGGACCCGTCGTCGCCCGACGCCATGCACAAGCTGATCGCGCTGAAAGACCGCTTCGGCATTGCCTTCGCCTGCGACACCGACCACGACCGCCACGGCGTCGTCGCGGGCAGCACGGGGCTGATGCAGCCCAACAGCTATCTCGCGGTGATGATCGACTACCTCTACACGCACCGCCCCCAGTGGCCCGCGCAGGCGGCCGTCGGCAAGACGGTGGTGAGCAGCCAGATGATCGACCGCGTGGCCGCGCGGCTCGGGCGCAAGCTGTACGAGGTGCCCGTGGGCTTCAAGTGGTTCGTCGACGGGCTGGTCGATGCCTCGCTGGCTTTCGGCGGCGAAGAAAGCGCGGGCGCCACCTTCCTGCGCAAGGACGGTTCGGTGTGGACCACCGACAAGGACGGCATGGTGCCCGCCCTGCTCTCGGCCGAAATTGCCGCACGCACCGGGCGCGACCCCGGCGAGCGCTACGCCGAGCTGACGCAGGCGCTGGGCAAGCCGGTGTCCGACCGCGTCGACGCGGCGGCCACCGTGGAGCAGAAGAAGCGGCTGTCGAGCCTGTCGCCCGAGCAGATCCGATCGACCGAGCTGGCGGGCGACAAGATCGTCAACGTGCTGAGCCACGCGCCGGGCAACGGCGCGGCCATCGGCGGCGTGAAGGTGGTGACCGAAAACGGCTGGTTCGCGGCGCGGCCCTCGGGCACGGAGAACATCTACAAGATCTACGGCGAGAGCTTCAAGGGCGAAGAGCACCTGGCGCGCATTCTCGAAGAGGCGCAGCACGTGGTCGACGGGGCGCTGTCGGGCGGCTGAGGCCATCATCATCATCATCATGCGCACGCTGGTGCTGCGACTGAACCCGGGCGACGACCTGCGCGCGTCGCTCGACCTCGCGCTCGGGCAAGGCGGCGGCGAAGCGGCGTTCGTGGTGTCGGGCATCGGCAGCCTGCGCGGCGCGAGCATCCGGTTCGCGGGCGCGGAACACCCCACGCGCATCGAAGGCGACCTGGAAATCCTCACGCTCGCGGGCAGCCTGTCGCCGGACGGCTCGCACCTGCACATCAGCGTGTCGGACGCCGAGGGTCGCGTGCTCGGCGGCCATGCCGCGCCGGGGTGCGCGGTACGCACGACCGCCGAAGTGCTGGTCGCCTGGCTGCCCGACTGGCGCTTTGCCCGGACGCACGACCCGCTGACGGGCTACGCCGAACTGGCGCCGCATCGCAAGGACTGAGCTCAGCCCTCCAGCGCTTCCACGCGCAGCGTCACCACCGGGCCCGCTGCTTCCGGGCGGGCCTGCAGGGCGTGCACGGCAAGGTCGAGCGTGCCCTGCACCACCGGCCCGGTCAGCACCAGCACCTGCGGGCCAATGCCCGGTCGCTCGGCCGCCAGCGCGACCTGCCGCACGGGCACCTTCTGCTCCGCGAGGCAGGCCGTGACGGCCTGGATCTGCCCGACCGCGTGCACCGGCACGCGCAGGTAGTGCGAGGTGTGAACGGCCGCGCGCGGCAGCACCGCCAGCGCTTTCGTCGCGTGCGCATGCACGCCCAGGTGCGGCACGTGCTGCGCGGCGGCGACGCCGTCCAGGCGCGCCACGTCGACCAGGTCGGCGATGACGGCCGATGCGGTCTGCTCGGAGCCCGCGCCCGCGCCGTAGTACATCGTGAGGCCGGCCGCGTCGCTCTTGACCATGACGGCGTTCATCGAGCCGTTCACATGCGCCATCAGATGCCCGGACGGCACCAACGCGGGCTGCACGCGCAACTCCACGCCCGCCGCCTGCCGGCGCGCCACGCCCAGCAGCTTGATGCGATGGCCGAGCTGCTCGGCGCAGGCCACGTCCAGGCCCTGCAGCGCGGTGATGCCCTCGACCTGCGCGTCGGCAAAGCGCAGCGGCATGCCGAAGGCGTTGGCGGCGAGCAGCGTGAGCTTGTGGGCGGCGTCGATGCCCTCGATGTCGAAAGTCGGGTCGGCCTCCGCGTAGCCCAGGGCCTGCGCCTGCGCGAGCGCGGCGGCAAAGTCCAGGCCCTCGTCGCGCATCTTGCTGAGGATGAAATTGGTGGTGCCGTTGATGATGCCCGCCACCCACTCGATGCGGTTGGCCGCGAGCCCTTCGCGCAACGCCTTGACGATCGGGATGCTCACGGCCACCGCGCCTTCGTAGGCCACGACCACGCCCTGCTCGCGCGCGGCCGCGAAGATGCGCGCGCCGTGCACCGCCAGCAGCGCCTTGTTGGCCGTGACCACGTGCTTGCCGTGCGCGATGGCGGCCAGCACCCAGTCGAGCGCGGGGCCGGTGCCGCCGGCCACTTCGACGACCACGTCGACGTCGGGGTGCGTGGCGACCTGCATCGCGTCGGCCGTCAGCGCAACGCTGTCGCCCACGATGCCGGCCGCGCGCTCGAGGTTGCGCGCCGCCACGATCACCAGCTCGATCGCGCGGCCGGCGCGGGCCGCGATCTCGGCCTGGTTGCGGGCCAGCACGCGGAAGGTGCCGGAGCCCACGGTGCCGATGCCGATCATTCCCACGCGCAGGGTACGGGTGGCAGCCAGGGGGCTGTGCAAGGGCTCGAAGGATTCAACGGGATCGCGGTACATGGACATCTCCAGACGAAAAAACAAAACCCAGCTGCCAGAGCTGGGTTCATTCGTTCGGGGAGAGAGCGATACACCAGGTGGCTGCCGGAACGGCCACCTGCGCGTGCTCAGGTGGCCGCGGTGGTAATGGTGGTAATCATTCGAGCAACAACCATCGCCTGCGCGGAGGCAGGCGGCATCATGCGAGCCATGAGGGCTGCGCTGGATGCGGGGATGAAGTTGAGCTTCGACATGAAGGCCCGAAGTGTACCGCAGCCCGCCGGCGCCCGGCTCAGGCGCGGCCGACAGGCGCTTTTCGAGCCACACGCTGTAGCGCGAGAGCCCGAAGCACAGCACCCAGTAGACGGCCGCGATGAAGAGATAGCCCTCCAGGTAGAACGGGCGCCACGTCGGGTCGCCGCCCAGCGCCAGGCCCAGCGCGCCGGTCAGCTCGAACAGGCCGACCACGGTGACCAGCGAGGTGTCTTTGAGCGTGCCGACCACGCTGTTGGTCAGCGCGGGCACCACCAGGCGCAGCGCCTGCGGCAGCACGATGTCGCGCTGCACCGGCCAGCGGCCGAAGCCCAGCGCCATCGCCACTTCGGTCTGCCCGCGCGGCACCGCCTGCAGGCCGCCCCGGATGATCTCGGCCAGGTACGCGGCCACGAACAGCGTGAGCCCCGCGAGCACGCGCACCAGCACGTCGGGCTGCCAACCCGCCGGCCACAGCAGCGGCAGCAGGAACGAGGCCATGAACAACACCGAGATCAGCGGCACGCCGCGCACCAGCTCGATGTAGCTCGCGCTCAGCGTGCGCACCACGGGCCAGTTCGAGCGGCGCCCCAGCGCGAGCAGCAGCGCGAGCGGAAAGGCCAGCGCCAGCCCGACCACGGCCAGGCCAATGGTCAGCGGCAGCCCGCCCCAGCGGCTGGTCGGCACGTCGCTCAGGCCGAGCACGCCGCCGCGCATCAGCAGCACGAACAGCAGCAGCGCGACGATCCACAGCGGCGCCAGCCACCAGCGCCAACTGCGCGGCCACGCGCTGAGCACGGTCACGGCCGACAGCACGACCACCGCGATCGCCGGGCGCCATTGCGCTTCATAGGGAAAGCGCCCGAACAGCATCGGCCGCCACTTCTCGGCCACCACGCCCCAGCAGGCGCCATGCTGCACCGCACGGCAGGCCTCGGCGTCGGGCCGGAACACCGCGTGCATCACGCCCCACTCGACGACATGGAACCCGCCCCACGCCAGCAGCGCGAGCAGCAGCACCGTCGCCAGCGCGCGCATCGGCGAACCCCAGAGTTCGCTGCGCCATGCAATGGGCCCTTGCGCGACGTTTCTCATTGCCAGCCCCGCAGCGCGACGCGCGCGTTGTAGCGGTTCATGCCGAAGGAGATCAGCAGCGACAGCAGCAGGTAGACCGCCATGATGATGGCGATGCACTCGAAGGCGCGGCCATTCGAGCCGATGGTGGTGTTGGCCACCGACACCAGCTCCGGATAACCGACGGCCACCGCGAGCGACGAATTCTTGGTCAGGCTCAAGAGCTGGTTGGTCAGCGAAGGCACGATCACGCGCAGCGCCTGCGGCAGGATCACGATGCGCAACTGCTGCCCTGAAGACAGCCCCAGCGCCTGCCCCGCGAGCACCTGCCCCTGCGAGACCGACAGGATGCCCGCGCGCACGATCTCGGCCACGAAGGCGGCCGAATAGAAGGTCAGGCCCGCGACGATGGTCACGTATTCAGGGCTCAGCGCAGCACCGCCGGTCACGCCGAAGGCCCCGCGCTCGGGCCACTCGAAATGCGTGGGCCACCAGCCACCCTCGCCCGCCACGGGCCAGGGCACGCTGAGACCGCCCTTGCTGAGCCACACGCCCGGCAGCAGGTGCACGGGCTCGGTCGGGTCGGGCAGCAGGTTGGCCATGGCAAAGGCCAGCATCAGCAGTTGCACGAGCAGCGGCACGTTGCGCAGCAGTTCGACGTAGGCGGTGCAGATGCCGCGCAGCAGCACGTGCGGCGCGAGCCGGCCGATGCCGATCAGCGTGCCCAGCACCACCGAGAAGATGGCGGCTGGCACCGCTGCCCGCACCGTGTTGATCAGGCCCGCGAGAAACGCGCGCCAGAACGGCTGGCTCGCGTCGAAGTCGAGCCAGCCTTCGCTGATCGAAAAGCCCGCGGGCTCGGTGAGAAAGTCGAAGCCCGAACGCACGCCCCGCGCGCGAAGCACCTCGAGCGCATGGTGCACCACCCAGACGGCACCGGCCGCCACGGCCAGCACCAGCAGCGCCTGCACCGCCCAGGCCAGCCAGACGCCGCGGCGCGACGTCCCGCTGCTCATCGAACGGGGGGTGCGTAGATCAGGCCGCCCTTGCTCCAGAGGTTGTTCGAGCCGCGCGGCAGCTTCAGCACCGACTTGGGGCCGACGTTGCGCTCGAACACCTCGCCGTAGTTGCCCACGGCCTTGATGGCGCGGAACGACCAGTCCTTGTCCAGGCCGAGCAGCTTGCCCAGGTCTTCACCGGTGCCGACCAGGCGTTGCTGCGCCGGGTCCTTGCTGTTGGCCTTGAGCTCGTCGGCATTGGCCTGCGTCACGCCGGCCTCTTCGGCCTCGATGAGCGCGTTGGGCACCCACTTGGCAATGGCGAACCACTCGTCGTCGCCACGGCGCACCAGCGGGGCCAGCGGCTCCTTGGAGATCAGCTCGGGCAGGATGATGTAGTCGTCGGGGTTGGGCGCTTCCTTGTTGCGCAGGCCGGCCAGCGCCGAGGCGTCGGTCGTGAAAGCCTGGCAACGGCCCGAGAAGAAGGCCTTGAACGAGGCCTCGAAGCTCTCGAACACCACGGTCTTGACCGGAATGCCCTGCGCGCGGAAGTAGTCCGACACGTTCTTCTCGTTGGTGGTGCCCGACTGGGTGCAGATGGTCGCGTTCTTCAGTTGCTTGGCGCTCGTCACCTTGAGCTTCTTCGGCACCAGGAAGCCCTGGCCGTCGTAGTAGGTGATGGTGGTGAAGTTGAAGCCCAGCGAGGCGTCGCGCGTGAGCGTCCAGGTGGTGTTGCGCGCGAGGATGTCGATTTCGCCGGCCTGCAGGGCCGAGAAGCGCTGCTGCGAATTGAGCGGCACGAAGTCGACCTTCTTGCCGTCGCCGAGCACGGCCGCGGCAATGGCGCGGCAGGTGTCGACGTCCAGGCCCGACCAGTTGCCCTGCGTGTCCGGCGCCGAGAAGCCCGCCACGCCGTTGGTCACGCCGCACTTGACGGTGCCGCGCTGCTTGACCGCGTCGAGCGTCTTGCCCGCGAAAGCCGGCGCGGCCGCGGCCAAGGCGATGACGGAGGCGGCAGCCAGCAGTGCCGGGCGGAATCGTTTGTTCATTGGTGTTCTCCTCAACAGTAAGCAAAAGGCAGTGTACGGGGCGTCGCCGGACTCTGCCAAAGAACTCCGGGTTGGATGCATATGCGCATCACGAGGCTGTATGAAAGCGCCGCGGGTTCACTACCATACGGCCCTTCGAATCACTTCAACTGGAACCTACTCAAATGGTCAAATCCGACGACACCGGCAAGTTCATCCTGCGCGTTTCGCTTGGCGTCCTGATCCTGCTGCACGGCATCGCCAAGCTGCAGGGCGGCGTCGGCTTCATCTCCGGCATGCTGGCCCAGCACGGGCTGCCCGGCGCGCTGGCCTACCTGGTCTACATCGGTGAGGTGGTGGCGCCGGTGCTGCTGATCATCGGCCTGTACACGCGGCCGGCCGCGTGGATCGTGGCCATCAACATGCTGGTGGCGTTCACGCTGGTCCACATGAAGGACCTGACCTCGCTGGGCAAGCAAGGCGGCTGGGCGCTGGAACTGCAAGGCATGTTCCTGTTCGCGGCGCTGGCCCTGGCGTTCATGGGTGGCGGCCGCTTCGCGCTCAGCAGCAAATACAACTGAGTTGGCTCAATCGTCGTCGGCGGCATCGAGGCCCGGGAACAGGACCTCGGTGTAGCCGAAACGCGAGAAGTCGCGCACCCGCATCGGGTACAGCTTGCCCAGCAAGTGATCGACTTCATGCTGCACCACGCGCGCATGAAAGCCCGTGGCAACCCGGTCGATCGGGTCGCCGTAAGGGTCGAACCCGGTGTAGCGGATGTTGGCGAAGCGCGGCACCACGCCGCGCAGGCCCGGCACCGAGAGACAGCCTTCCCAGCCCTCTTCCTCCTCGTCGTTCAACGGCGTGATGACGGGGTTCAGCAGCACGGTACGAGGCACCGGCGGCGCGTCGGGATAGCGGGGGTTGGCGATGTCGGTGCCGAAGATCACCAACTGTTGATCGACGCCGATCTGGGGCGCCGCAAGACCGGCGCCGTTGACGGCATGCATGGTCTCGAACATGTCTCGCACCAGCAGGTGCAGTTCGTCGGTGTCGAAGGCGGCGACCGGCTGCGCGATGCGCAGCAGCCGGGGGTCGCCCATTTTCAGGATGTCGCGGATGGCCATGGCGGGATTATCGCGACAGCCTCGCGACCGTGCCCGTCACGCGGCTCAAGGAGGGGTGGTGCCCTTTTGGTCCGGCGACGTCAACATATGGGCATTGGGGGTCTGCCGGGGCGCGCCCTGAGGCAGTATCGCGGGGGGCGGACGGCCACCACCCCAAGCCGGTGGCGTCGGACGCCCGCCACCCGGATAGGGATAACCCGGACGCACTGCCGGATAGGCCGGCCGCTGGTAGTAAGGACGATCGCGGTAATACGGACGGCGCCCGTCGTAATAGCCACCACCGTTGATGTAGACCGGCGCCGGCGCCACCACCACGGGCGCGGGCTCGCTGTAGTAAGGCCCCGACGAGTAACCGCCGCCGTAGCCTCCGCTGTAGTAGGGATCGCCCGGCACACCCACGCAACCGCTCAGCAGCGCAACGCCGCCAAGTGCAACGCAGGCACCAAGAACACGAATTTTTTGCATGAGGGACTCCTTGTGGCCTTTCAGTTTTCTTTCAACGCCAGGTTGTAGACCCTGTTGACTGCGCTCGGATGAAGTCGCGTAACGGCCGGTAAACAGAAGCTTAAGCCGATCGTCAATCCGCCACCACACCGTGGGCCAGGATTTCCAGCAAACGCGCCTCGTCGATCACCTCGACCCCGATGTCGCGGGCCTTGTCGAGCTTGCTGCCGGCTTCTTCGCCGGCAACGAGGTAATGGGTCTTCTTGCTGACGGAGCCGGACACCTTGGCGCCGGCCGCCTCCAATTTATCCTTCGCTTCGTCCCGGCTCAGCGTAGGAAGGGTGCCGGTGATGACGAAGGTCAGGCCCGCCAACGGCTTGGGCGCGCGAACGGCGGGCTCGCCCTCTTCCCAGCTCAGGCCGCACCCGTCAGGTTCCCGACCTCGCAGTTGCTCGACCACTTCGCGGTTGTGCGGCTGGTCGAAGAAGGTGCGCAGGCTTTGCGCCACCACCGGGCCGACGTCGTTCACCTCGAGCAGTTGCTCTTCGGTCGCGTCCATGATGCTGTCGAGCTTGCCGAAGTGCTTGGCCAGGTCTTTGGCGGTGCTCTCGCCCACGTGGCGGATGCCCAGGCCGAACAGGAAGCGCGGCAGCGTGGTCTTCTTCGATGCCTCGAGCGCATCGACCAGGTTCTTGGCCGACTTCTCCGCCATGCGGTCCAGCCCCGCCAGCGTGGTGAAGCCGAGCTTGTACAGGTCGGGCAAGGTGCGGATCAGGTTCGCGTCGACCAATTGCTCGACCAGCTTGTCGCCCAGCCCGTCGACGTCGACCGCACGACGCGCCGCGAAGTGCAGGATGGCTTCCTTGCGCTGCGCCGCGCAGAACAGGCCGCCGGTGCAGCGGTAGTCGACTTCTTCCTCTTCGCGCACCGCCTCCGAGCCGCACACGGGGCACTGGTGCGGCATGGTGAACAACGGGCCGCGCTGGTCGTCGGGCTTGGCCAGGCTTTCGGGCACCACGCCGACCACTTCGGGAATCACGTCGCCGGCGCGCCGCACGATCACGGTGTCGCCCACGCGCACGTCCTTGCGGCGCGCTTCGTCTTCGTTGTGCAGCGTGGCGTTGGTCACGGTCACGCCGCCGACGAACACCGGCGCCAGCTTGGCCACCGGCGTGAGCTTGCCGGTGCGCCCGACTTGGATCTCGATGCCCAGCACCTCGGTCAGTTGCTCCTGCGCCGGGTACTTGTGGGCCACGGCCCAGCGCGGTTCGCGCGAGACAAAGCCCAGCTGTCGCTGCAGCCCGATGCTGTCGACCTTGTAGACCACGCCGTCGATGTCGTAGGGCAAGGCATCGCGCTGGCGGCCGATGTTCTCGTGAAAAGCGATCAGCTCGATGGCGCCCGTGGCCCGCGCCGTCTGCGTGGCCACCGGGAAGCCCCAGGCGGCGAACTGCTGCAGCCAGTCGAACTGCGTCGGGCAGTCGGGCCCGCCTTCGCCGGCCGGTGTGACCTCGCCCAACCCGTAGGCGAAAAAGCTCAGGGGCCGCGCCGCCGCAATGGCCGGGTCGAGCTGGCGCACCGCACCGGCCGCCGCATTGCGCGGGTTCACGAACACCTTCTCGTTCTTCTGCCCGGCCGCGATCTTCTCGCGCTGGCGCTCGTTGAGCGCGTCGAAGTCGGCGCGCTTCATGTAGACCTCGCCGCGCACCTCGACCACGGGCGGCGCCTTGCCGTTCAGGCGCAGCGGAATCTCGCGCACCGTGCGGATGTTCTGCGTGACCTCTTCGCCCACCTCGCCGTCGCCGCGCGTCGCGGCCTGCACCAGCACGCCGTGCTCGTAGCGCAGGTTCATGGCCAGGCCGTCGAACTTGAGCTCGCAGACGTACGCCACTTGCGGCCCGTCTTCGGCCAGGCCCAGTTCCTTGCGCACGCGGGCGTCGAAGGCGCTGGCGCCGCCAGGGGTGATGTCGGTCTCGGTGCGGATGGACAGCATCGGCACCCTGTGGCGCACCTTGGTGAAGCCGTCGAGCACCTTGCCGCCCACGCGCTGCGTCGGCGAATCGGGCGTGCGCAGGTCGGGGTATTCGGCCTCGATGGCCTGCAGGCGCTGGAACAGCTTGTCGTACTCGGCGTCCGGCAGTTCGGGCGCGTCGAGCACGTAGTAAAGGTGGGCGTGGCGGTGGAGCTTTTCGCTCAGTGCGGCGGCTTCGCGTGCCGCTTCGTCGCGCGATGTCATGGGTGTCTCCCGGAGGTCGGAATTAGCTGAAGAGGCGGCGCGCCAGCGGCGACCCCGCCGCGAGATCGCGCGCATCCAGCGTGTCGTAGAGCTGTTCGAGGTCGGCGCCGATCACGTCCATCGTCTCGTCGCGCAGCAACTGGCCGTCGCTGTCGGTCACCACGCCGTCCATTTCGCGCGCGAGCGTGGCGGCGGCTTCGCGCATGCGGCGGAACGGCTCTTCGCCGCGGTCGACCTGCGGCACGTCCAGGCTCAGGCTCAACTCGCGAATGGCCGATTGCGCCGGGTCGTCGGCCAGCGCGGCCTGCGTGTCGAAGGCCAGGCCGAGGATCGGCGGCAGCCCGACCTCGCCCGTCGGCAGCACCATGCGCCCCGGAATGATGCCGGCGACAAAGCCCAGCCGCGCCGCGTTCTGCTGCACGTAGCCAGGGCTCCAGGCCGCATGCAGCGCGCGCAGCACGAAGCCCAGTTGCGCGTCGTGCGCGCTGGCGAACTGGTCGAGCTCGCGGGCCCGCGCCACTTCGTCGAGCATTTCGGGGAACTCGGGCGCGCCGTTCACGGCATCGGCAAAGGCCTGTGCCTTGACCACGAATTCGGAGTACTCGATTTCGTTGAGTGCGCCGGTGCGGTTGGCCAACTGCACGCCGACCTGGAACGCGCTGTAGCGCTGCCCCGGCACGGGCGGCTCCCACTGGCCGTTGTGTTCGTTGAGGCCTTCGATGGCCACCGGCTTGCTGCCCGCGCGCCGCGTCGGCGGCATGGCCGCGATGGCGGCATCGCCCGAGGCCAGGCCTTCGAGCGAGATCGGCGCGATCACGTCGATCAGCGGGTCGAGCCCGCCGCGCCGCTCGCCGGTGGGCACGGGCACGCCGCTGGGCGCCGGCAGGTCGGGGTCGAACAGGGGTTCATGGCGGTCGCTGCCGGCCAACTGGTTGGGGTCGACATGGAGCATCGGCTCCACGCCGTCGGCCGCGCCCGACAGCGCGCGCTCGGCGTCGGCCAGCGCGACATCGACCGCGTCGGGCTGACGCGGCGCATTGCGGCGCGACATCAGCGTGTTGTAGGCAACGACGGCCGCGAGAACGAGGCCGCCGAGGATGGTCAGGGCGAGTGTGAGGCTGCTCATCGGGTGCTGCTCGGCTTAAGCAGCTGCGACCATCGAGGCGGCCGCTTCCATGTCGACGGCCACGATGCGCGACACGCCCTGCTCCTGCATCGTCACGCCGATCAGCTGTTCGGCCATTTCCATGGCGATCTTGTTGTGGCTGATGAAAAGGAACTGGGTTTCACGGCTCATAGCGGAGACGAGTTTGGCATAGCGCTCGGTGTTCGCGTCGTCCAGCGGCGCGTCCACTTCGTCCAGCAGACAGAAAGGCGCCGGGTTCAGCTGGAAGATGGCGAACACGAGCGCAATGGCCGTGAGCGCCTTCTCGCCGCCCGACAGCAGGTGGATGGTCTGGTTCTTCTTGCCGGGCGGCTGCGCCAGCACCTGCACGCCAGCATCGAGGATTTCGTCGCCCGTCATCACCAGCCGCGCATTGCCGCCGCCGAACAGCTCGGGAAACATGCGGCTGAAGTGGTCGTTGACGATCTTGAAGGTGCCGCCGAGCAGCTCGCGCGTTTCGGCGTCGATCTTGCGGATGGCGTCTTCGAGCGTGCCGATGGCTTCGTTCAGGTCGGCCGATTGCGCGTCAAGGAAGGTCTTGCGCTCGCTGGCAATGGCCAGTTCGTCGAGCGCGGCCAGGTTCACCGCGCCGAGCGCGACCACTTCGCGGTTCAGGCGGTCGATTTCGCTTTGCAGGCCGGTGAGCTTCACCTTGTCGGTTTCGATCGACAGCTCGACAGCCTCCAGGTCGGCGCCGGCATCGTCCAGCAGTTGCTGGTATTGCTCGACGCCCAGGCGCGCGGCCTGCTCCTTCAGCTGGAACTCGGTGATGCGCTGGCGCAGCGGATCGAGTTCGCGTTCGAGCTGCAGGCGGCGTTCGTCGCTGGCGCGCAGCTTGAGCGTGAGGTCGTCGTACTGGCTGCGCGCGGCGCCCAACGCGGTCTCGCGTTCGAGCTTGAGCGACAGCGCGTCCTGCAGGCCGGCTTGCGCGGCGGCGTCGGACAGGCGGCTCAGTTCGGCGCGGGCGCGCTCGTCTTCGTCGGTCAGCGCCACGACCTGCTGGGCGGCCGTTTCGATGGAGCGGTTGAGTTCGGCGCGGCGCGCTTCGAGCGTGCGCTGCGAGAACGTCGCCTCTTGAGCCTGGCGCTCGAGGCTGCGGTGCTGTTCGCGGCTGGCGTTGAGCGCGCGACCGGCCTCGATCACGCGCTCATCGAGCTGTGCGTGGCGCTCCTGGCTGTCGGCCAGTTGCATGTCGAGTTCCTCGAAGCGGCCTTCGGCGGAAATGCGGCGCTCCTGCAGTTCTTCGAGCTGCGCATCGACTTCGCCGAGATCGGCGGCCAGTTGCTGGCTGCGCGCGCGGGTCTGCTCGGCGAGCTGCGTCATGCGCAACGTCTCGACCTGCAGCTCATGCGCGCGCGACTGCGTTTCGGCGGCTTCGCGCCGCGCGGTCACCAGGCGCTGCGCGGCATCGGCATACGCCGCTTCGGCGCGGACCAGCGCGGTACGCGCTTCTTCGTTGATGAGCGTCTGGGCGCGCAGCTGGCGCTCCAGGTTTTCCATTTCCTGCTGGCGGGCCAGCAGGCCGGCTTGCTCGGAATCGGGCGCGTAGAAGTTGACGCTGTGCGAAGACACGGCATGGCCGCTCTTCACGTAGATCACCTCGCCGGCTTGCAGCGTGCCGCGCTGGGCCAGCGCGTCCTCGAAGCTGTCGGCGGTGTAGCAGCCGTGCAGCCAGTCGTTCAGCAGGGCTTGCTGGCCGGCATCGTTCAGGCGCAGCAGGCCCGACAGGCGCGGCAGCGTGGCCGTGCCTTCGGGCACGCCGGCGGCCGGCGGGCTGTAGAAGGCGAGCTTGGCCGGCGGCGCGTCGTTGCCGAAGGCGCGCACCATCTCCAGCCGACTGACTTCGAGCGCACCCAGGCGCTCGCGCAACGCGGCTTCGAGGGCGCTTTCCCAGCCCTGCTCGATGTGGATGCGGCTCCACAGGCCCTGCATGCCCTCGAGGCCGTGCTTGGCGAGCCACGGGGCGAGCTTGCCGTCGGTCTTGACCTTTTCCTGCAGGGCACGCAGCGCATCGAGGCGGGCCGAGTACTCGGCATGGCGGGCGCCCTCGGTGTTGACGGCCTGCTGCTTGGCGCGGCGGTCGTCGTCGAGTTGCGGCACCGATTCTTGCAGCTCCTGCAGGCGCGCGTCGGCTTCGCTCGCGGCTTCTTGCGCGGCGGCGTGCTGCTCCTGCATGTCGAGCAGGCGGGCCTCGTCGGGCGCGGCCAGCGCGTTCTGGTCGGCGCGCAGGCGTTCGCTGCGCTGCGTGAGCTGGCGGCTTTGTTCTTCGATGTTGCGCTGGTCGGCGGCCAGCACCTGGATCTGCTGCTGCACCTGCGACACGGTCGTGCGCTGGGTGTTGGCCTGGTCCTGCGCGCGCTGCACGGCTTCTTCGAGCTCGGGCATGCGCGCGTCGTGTTCCTCGAGCTGGGCGGCCAGCAGGATGGCCTGCTCTTCGGCGTCGACGCCCGCACCGGCCAGCGTTTCGATTTCGGTTTCGGCCTCTTCGCGGCGACGGCCCCACTGGCCCATCTGCTCGCGCAGTTGCACGAGCCGCTGCTCGACGCGCTGGCGGCCTTCGACCACGAAGCGGATCTCGCCTTCGAGCCGGCCGACTTCGGCACTGGCTTCGTAGAGCTTGCCCTGCGCCTGGTTCACCAGGTCGCCGGCGCCGTAGTGGGCCTGGCGCACGGTTTCGAGTTCGGACTCGATGCGGCGCAGGTCGGCCGTGCGCGACTCGAGGTCGTTGATGGCCTTTTCGGAATCGGCCTTGATCTTGGCCTGATCAGCGTTGCTTTCGCTGCGCTTCAAGAACCACAGCTGGTGCTGCTTCTTCGTGGCGTCGCCCTGCAGCGTGTTGTAGCGCGCGGCCACCTCGGCCTGCTTCTCGAGCTTCTCGAGGTTGGCGTTGAGTTCGCGAAGAATGTCCTCGACCCGCGTGAGGTTCTCGCGCGTGTCGCCCAGGCGGTTCTCGGTTTCGCGGCGGCGTTCCTTGTACTTCGAAACACCCGCGGCTTCTTCGAGGAACAGGCGCAGTTCTTCAGGCTTGGATTCGATGATCCGGCTGATCGTGCCCTGCCCGATGATGGCGTAGGCGCGTGGCCCGAGGCCGGTGCCCAGGAACACGTCCTGCACGTCGCGGCGGCGCACCGGCTGGTTGTTGATGTAGTAGCTGCTGGTGCCGTCGCGCGTGAGCACGCGGCGCACCGCGATTTCGCCGAACTGGTTCCATTGACCGCCGGCGCGATGGTCGGCGTTGTCGAACACCAGTTCCACGCTCGAGCGGCTGGCCTGCTTGCGGGTGGTCGTGCCGTTGAAGATCACGTCCTGCATCGACTCGCCGCGCAGCTCCGACGCACGCGACTCGCCGAGCACCCAGCGCACCGCATCCATGATGTTCGACTTGCCGCAACCGTTGGGCCCGACGACGCCCACCAGTTGGCCCGGCAGCAGGAAGTTGGTGGGTTCGGCGAACGACTTGAAGCCCGAAAGCTTGATGGAATTAAGACGCACGACTTGTCGGCCTGCCTTGGCTATAGCGCCAAGGTATTGATTTGTAAGGAAAATTGCACGGCCCCGCAGCTTGAAGGCAGGCCGCCGCCCCAGCCGTGGATGATAACGTCAGGGCATGAGCTATTCCCCGGTTTCAACCCTTGCGGCCCGAGGCGTCTGCCTGCTGGCGGGCGCGGCCGTCCTGCTGGGCACGGCGGGCTGCGCGTCGGTCCGCTCCACCGAGCGCGCCGAGCCCTACGCCAGCCAGGAGTGGATGCAGTCCGGCGCCAACCGCATCGCCAACCTCTCGCTGCGCGACAACCTCCAGTCGGTGCGCCGCGTGCAGTCCACCCTCTACAAGCGCAATCCGCGCGAATGGCGCAAGTCCGCCGCCAGCCTCGACGAAGCCACCCAGCACACCTGGGACGCCGTGCTCAAGGGCCCGCCCCCGCCCGAGCTGCGCGGCGCCAGCGGCATCGACGCCATCCGGCTGGCCTTCGAGACCGGACCGCAGGCCTACCAGGGCGACCGCGTGGCGGCGCTGGTGTACGGCTGGGCCACCATGCTCAAGCAGGCCAACGGCGACACATGGGACCAGACCATGATCGACGGCATCAACGCCGAGAACAGCTTTCGCGCGGCGCGCAACTTCGAGATCTCGCTCTGGCTGATCTCCTCCAAGACCGGCCCCGACGGCCAGCCGCTGCTGCTGGCCACCGAGATCAGCGAGCGCGGGCGCAACCTCGTGGCCGACCGCGAACTGTCGAAGGTGGTGGCCCGGCTCGACCTGATGGCCGCCCAGGCCGACGAGAAATACCGCCGCGCGGCGCTCGACTTCGGCCAGAACTGGATCATGGGCGTGGTCATGCCCTTCTTCACGCTGGTGCCCAAGTAGGCGGCCCGGCAGTCGCATGGACACAAGGGTCATTCGGAAAGATATTTCCTGAAACTGCATTTTCGGTATTATCTTTCCGTGCAAAAGCAGGAACTCATCACCGCCCTGACCGCCCGCCGCGAGGCTGCCGGCCTCTCGAATGCCGAGATCGCGCTGCGCTCGGGCCTCACCGAGCGCTCGGTGCGCAATGCGCTGAGCCTGCGCGGCAATCCGCAGCTGTCGTCGCTGCTGGCGCTGGTCGATGCGCTGGGGCTCGAACTGCAGCTCGCACCCAAGGGCTTCGGCGAGGCCACGGGCACCGACGCCGGCTACCGCCCCGTCGCCACGCGCGTGGGCCATGCGGTGGCGCAGGCGCCCGCTCCGCCGTACGTCAAGCGACGTTCGCCGCCTTCGTCGCCATGAACGTCAAGATCCTCGAGATCTCGCTCGGCGCGCGCCGCTTCGGCAAGCTGTTCCAGTACGCCGACCTGTGCCGCTTCGTGGCCGAACCCGAGGTGGTGGCCAACCCGCCGCCCGAGGTGCTGTCGCTCTCGATGGTCGCCAGCGACCCGGCGGCGCAGGCGGCGCTGTGGAGCGACGTCAAGAACCCGCTGTTCAACGCCCAGGGCGGCCCGCTGCCCGGCTTCTTCCAGAACCTGCTGCCCGAAGGCGTGCTGCGCAGCCACATCGCGCAACTGCGCGGCTGCCACGAGAACGACCACTTCGAGCTGCTCGCGGCCTGCGGCGGCGACCTGCCCGGCGCGGTCAGCGCCAAGCCTGTGTCGGTCGATCGCGGCACGCTGCAGCGGCTCGTCACGCAGGACCAGGACGCGCTCGAGATGTCGGTGGTCGAGCTGCCGATGCCGCAGGGCATTTCGGTCTCCGGCGTGCAGCCCAAGCTCGGCCTGCGCCGCCAGGGCGGCAGGTACGTCGCCCGCACGCGGGCCGGTGCGAGCACGCGGGTCATCGCCAAGCTACCGGTCGCGGGCCGGCCGCACATGCCGCAGCTCGAAATGCTGTCGCTGCAGATGGCGGGCGCCGCGGGTGTCGAGGTCTGCCATGCCGAACTGGCGCCGCTCTCGGCCATTGCCGCCGAACACAGCTACGCGCTGCCCGACGAGCCCGAGTTCCTGGCCGTGACGCGCTTCGACCGCGACGGCGCGCGCCGCATCCACTTCGAGGACTTCGCGCAGGTGCTGGCCATCGATCCGATGCGCAAGTACAGCGCGAGCTACCTCGACATGGCGCTGGCCATGCGCGCCTTTCCGTCGCTGGGCGACGAGGCCGTGCTCGAGCTGCTGCGCCGCCTGGTGGTGAACGACCTGCTCGGCAATCCCGACGCGCATCTGAAGAACTTCGGCGTGCTGTACCCCGACGGCATCTCGCCGACACTCGCGCCGGCCTACGACATCGTGGCCTATGCCGCGATGCAGGGCGTCGACGGCCATGCGCTGCCGCTGCTCCCTTCGGCCGCCACCGGCAACGGCAAGCGCACGGCCCTGTTCACGCCCGCCAACGTGCGCGCCTTCTGCTTTTCGACCGGGCTGCACGAGCCGCTGGTGCGCCGCGTCGTGGCCGACACGGCGCGGCTCGCGCGCGACGAGTGGCCCGCCATGATCGACGCCTCGACGCTGCCCGCGCCGTGGAAGAAACGGTTGCAGCAGCGCTTGCAGGCACACCCCTTGCTGCAAGCCATGGCCCGGCGCGGCAAATAGCAAAGCCGCAAAACCGGCGCCCTAGAATGAATTCGCCCTTCACCCCTCAACCCAGCAGAGGCAACAGCAACTCATGAGCTCGATTAACTTCATTGGCGGCGAGAAAGGTGGCGTCGGCAAGTCGGTCACGGCACGCGTGCTGGCCCAGTACTTCATCGACCACAGCCGGCCTTTCACGGGCTTCGACACCGACCGCTCGCACAGCTCGTTCACGCGCTTCTACGAAGGCTTCGCGTCGCCCGTGGTGGTCGACAGCTTCGAGGGCCTGGACACCGTGGTCAACGGCTTCGAGAGCAACCCGCAGCAACGCGTGATCGTCGACCTTGCCGCGCAAACGCTGGCGCCGCTGTCGCGCTGGATCAAGGAGTCGGACCTGTTCGACGTGTTCGCCGAAATCGGCGTCACCGTCAACTTCTGGCACGTGCTCGACGACGGCAAGGACTCGACCGACCTGCTCGGCACGCTGATCGACACCTTCGGCAACCGGCCCAACTACATCGTGGTGCAGAACTACGGGCGCGGCAGCGACTTCGGAATGCTGCTGGGCTCGCAGTCGCTGTCGAAGGCCACGGCCAATGGCGCACGCGTGATCGCGCTGCCCCGTCTGCACGAGGCCAGCATGCGCAAGATCGATGCGCAGAACACGAGCTTCTGGAAGGCCGTGCACGACCGCGAAGGCGCGCATGCGCTCGGGCTGCTGGAGCGCCAGCGCGTGAAGTCGTGGCTGGCCACGGTCTACGCGGCCTTCGACACGCTGCCGCTGTGAGCGCCCCGGCGCGAGCTACGCGCCGGCCGCAGCACCGCCGCCCAGCGCCTTGTACAGCGTCATCGTCGCGTTGAACTGGTTCAGCCGGTTCAGCGCCAGCGACACCTGCGCCGTGCGACGCCGGTCCTTGGCGTCGAGCACCGGTTGGAGCGCGGTCGCGCCGGCCCGGTAGCGCACCTCGGACAAGTTCTCCGCGCGCTGCGCCTGCTGCAGCGCCAGCACCAGCTTGACGCTTTCATCGCGCAGCTGCGTGCGCGACGACAGCGCGTTTTCCACTTCCGACAGCGCCGTGTACAGCGACTGCCTGAAACCCAGCACCGCTTCTTCGTACTGCGTCTGCGACACGCCGACCGACAGCCGCGCCGTGTTCCATTGCAGGAACGGCAAGGCCAGCCCGGCGCCCAACGTGCCCACCGGGTTCTTCAGCAGCTCCCCGAGCGCCGTGCTCGACGTACCGAGCGAACCGGTCAGGCTCAGCGTCGGATAGAAGCCGGTGCGCGTGGCGTCCACATTCGCCAGCGACTCCCGCAGCCGCGACTCGGCCGCCCGCAGATCGGGCCGACGGCCCAGCAGGCGGGCCGGCACGCCGGCATCGATGGCCGGCAGCGCGGTATCGGGCAAGCGCGCCGGTTCCGCGCCCGGCGGCACCGGCGGCTGGTCGAACAAAATCGCCAGCGCATTGCGCGCCTCGACGCGCTGCTGCAGCAGCTGCGTGTGCGCCGCCTCCTGCGTGGCGAGGTTCTGGCCGGCCTGCGCCACGTCCAACCCCGACACCGCGCCCGCCGCGTACTTGGTGCGCACGAGCGCCAGAATGCGCCGGCCGTCTTCGATGCCCGCCTCGCTCAATGCGATGCGCTGGTTGAGGTAGCCGGTCTGCCAGTAGAGCCCGGCCGTCGTGCCGACCAGCGCCAGCGCGGCGGCGCGGCGGTCGGACTCGGTGGCTTGCAGTTCCCAGTCGGCGGCGCTGCGCAGTGCGGCAAGCCGCCCCCACAGGTCGAGCTCGTAGCTCAAGGTGACCAGCGAGCTCGATGCCGAGCCGGCCACGCCACCGCGCTTCAGGTCGTAGCTGCGGCTGGTGGCGGCCTGCCCCACCACGCCCGGCGTGAGGTTGGTGTTGGCAATGCCCGCCTGCAACTGCGCCCGCTGCACGCGTATGCCCGCGACGGCCAGGTCGTTGTTGGTGCGCAGCGCGTTGTCGATCAGCGCGTCGAGCTGCGGGTCGCCGAAGCTCGACCACCAGTTGTCGGCCGGCATCGCAGCCGCGTTCAGGGCGGCGGGTTGTTGTTGCTGCCAGGCCTGCGGCACGTTCAACGGCCGCTGCTCGCGCTGTTCGGGCTTGAACAGCGTGCACCCGCCGAGCGCCAATATGGCAGCGGCGGCCACGGCCCCCAGATGAAGACGCGCGCTACTCACGAGCCAACGCCTCGATCGGGTCCAGCCGCGCGGCATTGCGCGCCGGCAGGTAGCCGAACAGCACGCCGATCAGCGTGGCACACAGAAATGCCGACACCACGGCCCCTATCGAAAAGATCATTTGCCATTGCTTGACGAAAAGCGAAAACACAAAGCTGATGCCGTACGACAGCGTCACACCGATCAACCCACCCACCAGGCACACCAGCACCGCCTCGGTCAGAAACTGCTGCAGCACATCGCTCTGCCGCGCGCCCACCGCCATGCGAATGCCGATCTCGCGGGTGCGCTCGGTCACCGACACCAGCATGATGTTCATCACGCCGATGCCGCCCACCACCAGCGAGATCACGGCAATGAGCGACAGCAGCAGCGTGAGCGACTGGCTCGTGCGCTCGGCCGTCTTCACGATGCTGTCCATGTTGAACGTGAAGAAATCCTTGCCGCCGTGGCGCATGGTCAGCAGCTTGACGATGCTGTCCTCGGCCGCCTTGGTCGGCTGGTCGTCGCGGATGCGCACCGTGATGCTGTCGAAGTGCTGCTGCCCGAAGAGCCGGCTCGCGCCCGTGCTGTAGGGCAGCCAGATGTTGAGCGACTTGTTCTCGCCGAACATGTTCTTCTTTTCCTGCGATACGCCGATCACCGTGCACGGCAGGCTGCCCACCAGGATGATCTTGCCCACCGCGTCGACGCCCGCGGGAAAGAGCTTGCGCCGCGTGTTCTGGTCGATCACCACCACCTGCGACTGGTGCCGCACGTCGGCCGCCGTGAAGGCCGCGCCGCTCGCCATCTGGATGTCGCGCACCCGAAAGAAGTTGTCGCTGACGCCGTTGACCGTGCCGTTGATGTCGGTGCTTCGGTAGCGCAGCCGCAGGCTGCGCGAGGTCGACGGCGTCACGCTGTGCACATAGGGCTGCGCCGCGAGCGCGTCGAGGTCGGACGGCAGCAGCGTGCGGATGCTGCTGGCCTTGTCGTCGCCGAAATCGTGGCCCGGGTACACGTCGAGCGTGTTGGTGCCGATGGCCTTGATGTCCGACAGCACGAAGCGCTTGGCGCCCTCCCCGATGGCCACGATCGACACCACCGAGGTGATGCCGATGACGATGCCCAGCATGGTCAGCGCCGTGCGCATGCGGTGCGCCATCATCGAGCGCCATGCCATGCGGAAGGCCTCGGCAAAGCGGGCCCAGCCCGTGCTGAAGCGCGCGATGCCTAGCTTGGGTTTGGTCACGACGCCCGCCGCCGGCGCGGAGTCGCCGGCCTGCGCCGCCTGCTCGGGCGCCGCCACCGTCGGCGTGTTCGGCCGGTCGCGCACGATCACGCCGTCGGCGATCTCGATGATGCGTTCGGTGCAACTGGCCACCTGCATGTCGTGCGTCACGATGATGACCGTGTGGCCCTGCGCATGCAGCTCGCGCAGGATGCCGATCACCTCTTGCCCGCTCTTGCTGTCGAGCGCGCCGGTCGGCTCGTCGGCCAGGATCACTTGCCCGCCGTTCATGAGCGCGCGCGCAATGCTCACGCGCTGCTGCTGGCCGCCCGAGAGCTGGCTCGGCCGGTGCTCGGTGCGGTCGCCCAGGCCCAGCCGCGCCAGCAGCTGGCGCGCGCGTGTGTCGCGCGCTTCGCCGTCGGTGCCGGCGTACACCGCGGGCACCTCGACGTTGCCGGTGGCGCTCAGGTGCTGCATCAGGTGGTAGCGCTGGAAGATGAAGCCGAAATGCTCGCGCCGCAGCTCGGCCAGCGCGTCGCTGTCCAGCGTGCCCACGTCCTTGCCCGACACCGTGTAGGTGCCGCTGCTCGGCCGGTCGAGGCAGCCCAGGATGTTCATCAGCGTCGACTTGCCCGAACCCGACGCGCCGACGATGGCCAGCATTTCGCCGTTGCCGATATCCAGGTCGACGTCCTTCAGCACCTGCACTTCCTGCTCGCCCGAAGGAAAGCTGCGGCCGATGCCGCGCAGGGCGAGCAACGGCTGCTTTGCTTGCCGCACCTGTGTCATGGGCGCTTGCCCCGGCCGCCGCCGTTGTTGCCGCCGTCCGCGTTGTCACCGTGCTCCGACACCGCCGAGGCATCGCCGGTGATGACGCTGTCGCCCTCTTTGAGGCCTTCCAGCACCTGGGCCTGGAAGTTGTTGGTGATGCCGACGCGCACCATGCGCTTTTCCACGGTCTGGTCGGCCTTCAGCACGCGCACTTCCTGGCGGCCGTCCTTGTCGCGGTTGCCCAGCGCGGTCAGCGGCACCACCAGCGCCTGCTTGGCCTCGCCCAGCAGGATCGCGACCTGCGCCGTCATGTCCACGCGCAATGTGCGGTCGGGGTTGGGCACGTCGAACAGCGCGTTGAAGAACACGGCGTTGTTGATCTTCTCGGGCGACGGCTGCACGGCGCGCAGCGTGCCGTGGTAGCGCGTGTCGGGGTCGCCCAGGATGGTGAAGTACACCGGCTGCCCGGCCTTCACGCGCACCACGTCGGCCTCGGACACCTGCGCCTTGACCGTCATGGTCGACAGGTCGGCCAGCTTCATCAGCGTGGGCACCTGGAACGAGGCCACCACGGTCTGGCCTTCGAGCGTGCTGATGGACACCACGTCGCCGTCGATGGGCGCGATGATGCGCGTGTACGACAGGTTGGTCTGCGCGGAGGCCAGCGCCAGCCGCTGCTGGCGGATCTGCGCGTCGAGCGACACGCCGTCGGCACGCAGCGCGCGCAGTTCGGCGTCGGCGGTTTCCATGTCCTGCCGGGCGGCCGCGTCCTGCGCGAGCATTTCCTGCTGGCGCGTCCAGCTCAGTTGCGCCTGCTTGATGCGCACCTCTTTCGCGAGCTTCTGGGCCTGCAGGTTGTCGAGCTTGGCCTGCTCCTGCGCGAGCGTGTTCTGCGAAATGACGGGGTCGATTTCGGCGAGCCAGTCGCCCTTCTTCACGGCCTGCCCCAGCACCACCTTCAGCGACTTGAGCTGCCCGTTGACCTGTGCGCCCACTTCCACCTGCTTGAGTGCCTGCAGCACGCCGGTGGCCAGTACCGCGTTCTCGAGGTCGCTGCGCTGCACCGTGGCGGTCAGGTAGTCGGCCTTTTTTGCGGGACTCAGCGAGAAATAGGCAATGGCCGCCAGAACGACCAGAACGGAAATGCCAATGAGATATTTGCGCGATCGCCGGGGTTGGGTATTGGGCATGCGGGAGAAAGAAAGGGGCGCTGAAAAGCGGATTGTTTTCGCGGAAATTCAACGCCGGAAAAAGAAGAACCCTTGGGTCTGCTGTCATCCTAGCTGCGTTTACTGAAGAAAAATTAAAGACCCGCGATGGACCTTGGCACCATCGTCTTACAGCGTGGCGCGCGCGATTCATGCGGTGACCACATCGTGACTTTTGGCACTGGATCACGGTGAAACGCGCTTCTACATTTTCCAAATGGACCGCGCATTGCGGGCATGATACGAGGCGCAAATGGCACGCGGAATATCGATTTCGCGCGGCCCGCGCGTCTCTTTCCGATGCCTTCAATCAAGGGGAAACGACCATGAAATTCAAACAGTCGAATACGCTGCGCAATGCGGCATTGGCCGGTGCAATTGCCACGCTGCTCGCATTCAGCGGCGCGGCGGGCGCGGCCTACACGCCGGCGGACGGCACCGGGACGCGGGCGTCGAACGCCGTCGCGGCCATCGACATGCCGGCCCCGAAGACCCAGGGGGAAGAAGTCGCCGCGGCCCGGCAAGACCCGCTGGGCTTCATGACGCCGGCCACGCAGCAGGCGACGCAGCCCGTGAACACCGCGTTGGTCGACAGCTGCGCCAGCCGCTGGTACTGGCGCAGCCTGCTCGAGGAAATGGCCTGCGGCTTCTCGGGCCAGGGCTGGTTCAACTGACGTCGGCACCGGCCAGCGCGCTTGCGCCACAACGACAAACGCCGCCCTCATGGGGCGGCGTTTTTCATTGCGACAGGCGTTAAGGGCTCAGCGCGCGCGGCGCGAGCGCACGAGCAGCGTGATCAGCAGCAGCGACAGCACCGTGAACGCGACGAACGACCAGTTCGCCAGCGTCAGGCCGAACAGCGACCAGTCGACCTTCGAGCAGTCGCCGCCGCCGCGAAAGATCATCGGCAGCGCGCGCTTCAGCGGAAAGGTCTCGATCATTCCGTAGAGGTCGCGCCCGCAGGACACGACTTCGGGCGGATACCACTGCAGCCAGCTCTGCGAGGCCGCCGTGTAGGCGCCGCCCAGGGCCGAGATCAGTGCGAGCAGGCCGCCCGCGAAGCGCAGGCCGACGTTGCGGAACACCCCGGCCAGGCCGGTGAACAGTGCCACCAGCACCAGCGCATACCGCTGCACGATGCACATGGGACAAGGCTCGAGCCCCACCACGTGCTGCAGGTAGAGCCCGAAGGCCAGCATGAGAACGCAGGCCAGGCAGATCAGCCCATACGCGCGGCGCGCGCGCCGAAGTACCAATCGATCAAGGAGATACCCAATCTTCTTCTACGAACACCCTGGCCTTGCGTGGGTTGGCGACGACGGTGTCGCCTTCCTTCAAGTCCAGGTCACGGAACTGTTGCGCAGGGAGTTGCGCCTCGATGATGGTTCCGGAGCCCGGATTATCTGGATTCGTTTCCGTGGGCTCAAGTTCCAGCCGCGCGATCGGTCCGACCACAATTGCGCGCGCCAGCGTGGCGACGATGCCCGACGCGCCGCTCACGTAGCGTGTCACATCGATGTCATGCGGACGCACGTAGGCGCGGGCCTTGGCGTCGCGCGCGCCGCTGTGCTCGGGCGAATCCAGGCGCATGCCGTCCAGTTGCACCGCGCCGTTGTCGGCCCGGCCGTGGAACAGGTTCACGTCGCCCAAAAAGCCGTAGACGAACGGGCTCGCGGGCTGGTCCCACACCTCTTGCGGCGAGCCGACCTGCTCGATCTGCCCCTTGTTGATGACCACCACACGGTCGGCCACCTCCAGCGCTTCTTCCTGGTCGTGCGTGACGAAGATCGAGGTGACGTGCAGCTCGTCGTGCAGCCGGCGCAGCCAGCGGCGCAGCTCCTTGCGCACCTTGGCGTCGAGCGCGCCGAAGGGTTCGTCCAGCAGCAGCACCTTGGGCTCCACGGCCAGCGCGCGGGCCAGCGCAATGCGCTGGCGCTGGCCGCCCGAGAGCTGCGACGGGTAGCGGTCGGCCAGCCAGTCGAGCTGCACCAGCTTGAGCAGGTCGGTCACCTTGGCCTTGATCTGCGCGTCGCTCGGGCGTTCCTTGCGCGGCTTCACGCGCAGGCCGAAGGCCACGTTCTCGAACACGGTCATGTGGCGGAACAGCGCGTAGTGCTGGAACACGAAGCCCACCTGCCGCTCGCGCACGTGCACGTCGGTGGTGTCTTCGCCCGAGAAAAGAATGCTGCCGCTGTCGGCCGTTTCCAGGCCGGCGATGATGCGCAGCAGCGTGGTCTTGCCGCAGCCCGAGGGGCCGAGCAGCGCGACCAGTTCGCCCGACTCCACGTCGAGGTTCACGTCGCGCAGGGCGCGGAAGTCGCCGAACTGCTTGCTGATGTTACGGATTTCGATGCTCATGATTTCTTCTCTCTCAGGCCGCCGTGGTTTCGGGGGGCCGTTCGGGGGGCAGCTCTGCAATGGCTTTCATCTCGCGCTCGTGGCGCCACTCGATGACCGACTTGATCACCAGCGTGACCAGCGCCAGGATGGCCAACAGCGAGGCCACGGCGAACGCGGCCACCGACTGGTATTCGTTGTAGAGCACTTCGACGTGCAGCGGCATGGTGTTGGTCTGGCCGCGGATGTGGCCCGACACCACCGACACCGCGCCGAACTCGCCCATGGCCCGCGCGTTGCAAAGGATCACGCCGTACAGCAGGCCCCACTTGATGTTGGGCAAGGTCACGCGCCAGAAGGTCTGCCAGCCGGTTGCGCCCAGCACGATGGCGGCCTGCTCCTCGTCGGTGCCCTGCGCCTGCATCAGCGGCACGAGCTCGCGCGCGATGAACGGGAACGTGACGAACACGGTCGCCAGCACGATGCCGGGCACGGCGAAGATGATCTTGATGTCGTGTTCCGCCAGCCACGGGCCGAACCAGCCCTGCGCGCCGAACACCAGCACGTAGATCAGGCCCGCCACCACCGGCGACACCGCGAACGGCAGGTCGACCAGCGTGGTGAGAAACGCCTTGCCACGGAACTCGAACTTGGCGATGGCCCACGCGGCGGCCACGCCGAACACGAGGTTCATCGGCACCGCGATGGCGGCGGTGATCAGCGTGAGGCGGATGGCGCTCCACGCATCGGGCTCCTTCAGCGCGTCGAGGTAAGCCCCGACACCCTTGCGCAATGCCTCCGTCGCCACGGCGGCCAGCGGCAGCACGAGGAACAGGAACATGAACGCGAGCGCCAGGCCGATCAGCGACCAGCGGACCCAGGCCGACTCGGTGGTGCCGGCCTGCGCGCGGCGAATGACTTTGGAAGGTGCGCTCATGTCAGGCCCCTGCCCTTCGGCGCTGCCACGCTTGCAGGCCGTTGATGACCAGCAGCAGGACGAAGGAAATGACCAGCATCACCAGCGCGACCGCCGTGGCGCCCGCGTAGTCGTACTGCTCCAGCTTGCCGATGATGATCAGCGGCGTGATCTCCGAGATCATCGGCATGTTGCCGGCAATGAAGATCACCGAGCCGTACTCGCCGATGGCGCGCGCGAAGGCCATGGCAAAGCCGGTGAGCAGTGCCGGAGCGATCGACGGGAAGATCACCTTGGTGAAGGTCTGCAGGCGCGTGGCGCCCAGAGAGGTCGCGGCTTCTTCCAGCTCTTTCTCGGCGTCTTCGAGCACCGGCTGCACCGTGCGCACCACGAATGGCAGCCCGATGAAGATCAGCGCGATGACGATGCCCGCCGGCGTGAACGCCAGCTTGATGCCGTGCGGCTCGAGCAGTTGCCCGACCCAGCCGTTGCCCGCGAGCAGCGCCGTGAGCGAAATGCCGGCCACGGCCGTCGGCAGCGCGAACGGCAAATCGACCAGCGCATCGACGATGCGCTTGCCCGGAAACTTGTAGCGCACCAGCACCCAGGCCACCAGCAGCCCGAACACCGCGTTGACGATCGCCGCGAACAGCGACGCGCCGAAGGTCAGCCGGTAGGAGGCCATCACGCGCGGCGCGGTCACGGCACCCAGAACTGGTCCCAGGTCAGCGTGAAGGTCTTGAAGACCAGCGCCGACAGCGGGATCAGCACGATCAGGCTCAGGTACAGGATCGAGAAGCCGAGCGTGATGTGGAAACCGGGCAGCACGCGCTTGGCGCCCCCTGCCCGGTTCACACGCGAAAGCGGCGCTCCCGCGGACGGGAGCGCCGAAGAAACAGCGCCGCTCATTTACTTCGCGCCGGGCGTGTAGAGCTTGTCGAACTGGCCGCCGTCGTTGAAGTGCACCTTCTGCGCGTCGCCCAGGCTGCCGAACAGTTCCTGCACCGTGAACAGCTGCAGCGGCTTGAAGGTCGAGGCGTACTTCTTGAGCACGGCCTGCGAACGCGGACGCAGCGCGTGCTTGGCCGCGATTTCCTGCGCTTCTTCGGAGTACAGCCAGTCGAGGTAGGCCTTGGCGAGTTCGCCGGTGCCCTTCTTGTTGACGGTGCGCTCGACCACGGCCACCGGGTTCTCGGCCACGATGCTGATCGACGGGTACACCGAGTCGACCTTGCCGGTGCCGAATTCACGGTCGATGGAGACCACTTCGGACTCGAAGGTGATCAGCGCATCGCCGATGTTGCGTTGCAGGAAGGCCGTGGTGGCGTCGCGGCCGCCGCGTGCCAGCACCGGCACGTTCTTGAACAGCTTGCCGACGAACTCCGCCGCCTGGGCGTCGGTGCCGCCCTTCTTCTTGACGTAGCCCCACGCTGCCAGGTAGGCGTAGCGGCCGTTGCCGCCGGTCTTGGGGTTGACGATCACGACCTGCACGCCCGGCTTGATCAGGTCGTCCCAGTCCTTGATGCCCTTGGGGTTGCCGTTGCGCACCAGGAACAGCATGGTCGACGTGGTCGGCGATGCGTTCTCGGGGAATTTCCTGGTCCAGTCCTTCGCGACCACGCCGGTGTTGGCCAGGAAGTCGATGTCGGTCGAGGTGTTCATGGTCACCACGTCGGCGTCCAGGCCGTCGGCCACCGCGCGGGCCTGCGCGCTGGAGCCGCCATGCGACTGGTCGATCTTCACGTCCTTGCCGGTGGCCTTCTTGTAGTGCGCCACGAAGGCCGCGTTGTAGTCCTTGTAGAACTCGCGGGCCACGTCGTACGAGGCGTTCAGCAGCGATGTGCCTTGCGCGAAGGCGCTGCTGCCGGCGAGTGCGGAGGACGCCAGCGCGAGCACGGCGACGAAGGTCTTGATTCTGGAAGTCATGTGATTGCCAAGGTTTCTGAAAATTCACGGCCCGCCGACCACGCGGCGGGCTCGTCGGTCAGGGACTGGAGCAAGGCCAGGCCCAGCGGCCAGTCCCCATGTCCCGAATCGATGTTGATGTGGCCCGCATTCTGCATGCGCACGAACTCGCTGCCCCAGGCGCGCGAATATGCACCCGCCAGGCGGATCGGGCAAAACGGATCGTTGCTACTCGCCACCACGATGCTGCGATACGGCAGCGCCGCATACGGCACGGGCGCGAAGTCGGACAGCACGGCGCGGCGCTCGGGGTCGGCCGGAGCCACCAGCAGCGCGCCCTGGATGCGCGCGGCCGCAGCGGCCGGCAGGTGCGCCGTGGCGATGCAGCCCAGGCTGTGCGCCGCGATCACCACGGGGCCGGGCGTCTCGAGCACCAGCCTGGCCAGCGCGGGCACCCAGGCGTCGCGCTTGGGCGAGGCCCAGTCGTCCTGCACCACCCGCGCCGCGCCCGGAATGCGCTCTTCCCAGAGGCTCTGCCAATGGCCGGGCCCCGAGTCGCGCCAGCCGGGCACGATGATGACGCGGGTCTGCATGCCGACGCTGCCTCGTGTCCCGCTTACTTGTTGGGCTGCGGCGTGATGCGCAGGTACGGCTTGACGGCCTTGAAGCCCTTGGGGAAGCGCTCGGCGAGTTCGGCCGGGTCCTGGATGCTCGGCACGATGACCACGTCGTCGCCGTCCTTCCAGTTCACGGGCGTGGCCACCTTGTGGCTGTCGGTGAGCTGCAGCGAGTCGATCACGCGCAGGATCTCGTCGAAGTTGCGGCCGGTCGATGCCGGGTACGTGATGGTGGTGCGAATGATCTTCTTGGGGTCGATGATGTAGACGCTGCGCACCGTGGCCGTGGTCGAGGCGTTCGGGTGGATCAGGTCGTACAGGTCGGCCACCTTGCGGTCGGCGTCCGCGATGATGGGAAAGTTGACGGTGGTGTTCTGCGTCTCGTTGATGTCGCCGATCCATTCCTTGTGCTTGGTGGCCGGGTCGACGCTCAGCGCGATGGGCTTGACGCCGCGCTTGGCGAACTCGCCCGACAGCGCCGCCGTCTTGCCGAGTTCGGTGGTGCACACGGGCGTGAAGTCGGCCGGGTGCGAGAAGAACACGATCCACGAATCACCGGCCCACTGGTAGAAGTCGATGGGGCCTTCGCTGGAGTCCTGGGTGAAATTGGGGGCGGTGTCGCCGAGTCGCAGAGTAGCCATGGTCGCTCCTGGATTGGATGGGAGCCTTGGATTGTGCGAACCCTTGCTTCAATGCCAAACGAATATCTGCTTGTTTGGATATGACGTTTTTCGCATAACGACCGCCACGACGCCTCAAAACATGCGCATGTCGACGTTCTGCAGGTGCTCGGTCAGGAAGTCGATCAGCCGCCGCACCGCCGGCACCAGCGCCCGCCGCGCCGGAAACACCATGTGCGCCACCACCGGCGACGGCCCCCAGCCCGGCAGCACCCGCACCAGCCGGCCGACATCGACGTCGGCGCGGCACATGTAGTCGGGCAGCAGGGTCGCGCCCACGCCGCCCAGCGTGCCGAACTGCAGCGTGGCCAGGTCGTCGGCCACGTAGCGCGGCGTGTGCGAGTGCAGGTAGACCTCCCCGTTCGGGCCTTCGAGCCGCCAGTCGTTGCGCCCTTCGCCGTTCACCGACATGGCGGCCGTGGGCAGCTTTGCCAGGTCGGCCGGCGTGTTCACGGGACCGTGGCTTGCCAGCAGTTCGGGGCTGGCAACCAGCACGCCCCGGCTGTAGCCGAAGGTCTTGGCCACCAGCACGGTGCTGTCCTCGATGGCGGGCCGCACGCGCAGCGCGATGTCGATGCCCTCCTCGATCAGGTCGACCGGCCGGTTGATCACCCGCATGTCGATGCGCACCGCCGGGTAGCGCGCCATGAAGACCGGCATCAGTTGCGCCAGCCCGCTGTGCGAAATGGTCACCGGGCAGCTCAGCCGCACCAGCCCGCTGGGCTCGGTCTGCACCTGCGCCACCGCCTCGGCGGCCGCCTGCGCCGCATCGCGCATGGCCGACGAGTGGCGCAGGTAGATCTCGCCGGCCGGCGTGAGCGACAGCCGGCGCGTGCTGCGCTGCATCAGCTGCACGCCCAGCCGCTCTTCGAGGTCGGCCACGCGGCGCGACAGGCGCGACTTGGGAATGCCCAGCGCCCGGCTGGCCGCGGCAAAGCCGCCCCGCTCCGCCACTTCGGCGAAGAAAACCATGTCGTTGAGGTCTTGCATCGCGTCATTGTCCCGCAAACAGAACGATCTAGGCGATTTTTGGCTACTTATCGCCCACTCGATCCAAAAATAGAATTCTCACATCGCCGGCCAATTTGAGTGCCGACAGCCCCAAGAAAGTGATTGACTGATCATGAAGCTGCTCCACATCGACTCCAGCATCCTCGCCGCCAACTCGACCTCGCGCCTGCTCTCGGCCGAAACCGTGGCCGCCTGGCGCGCCGCCCACCCCGACACCACTGTCGAGTACCTCGACCTGGCCGTCGACACCCCCTCGCACTTCAGCGCCGACGCGCTGGGCATCAAGACCGGCGTGCAAGCCCAACCGACCGAAGCGCAGCAGCGTGAGAACGCGCTGTCCGAAAAGCTCGTGAGCCAGTTCCTGGCCTCGGACGTGATCGTCATCGGCACGCCGTTCTACAACTTCTCGATTCCCACGCAGCTCAAGGCCTGGATCGACCGCCTCGCGCAAATCGGCCGCACCTTCAAGTACACCGACAAGGGCCCCGTGGGCCTGGCCGGCGGCAAGACCATCATCGTGGCCTCGACCCGCGGCGGCGTCTACTCCACCAGCGAAGGCGGCCAGGCCATGGAACACCAGGAGAGCTACCTCAAGGTGATCTTCGGCTTCTTCGGCGTGACCGACGTGCGCTTCGTGCGCGCCGAAGGCGTGGCGATGGGCGACGGCGCCAAGGCCACGGCCCTGGCCTCGGCCCGCGCCGACATCGTGGTGGCCACCGGCGAAGCCGCCAACCAGAGCAAGGCCGCGATCGCCGCCTGATCCGGCCCCGCGCCATGAAAAAACCGCCCTGCA
>NZ_MOWM01000068.1 GCF_016082275.1 Variovorax sp. E3 | reverse complement strand
CGCCGCGCGCCGCCCGGCGTGGCGGCCGCGGCGGGCCCGCGTTCTTCGTGGTGGAAGCGGCTCTTCGGCTGAGCGTCGGGTGACTGCCTCGGCCACGCGCTACGTCTCGCTGCTGGGCCTCGGCTTCGGGGATTGCGGCAAGGGGCTCTTCACCGATCACCTGTGCGGCGCCCTGCAGGCCCACACCGTGGTGCGCTTCAACGGCGGCGCGCAGGCCGGGCACAACGTGGTGCTGGCGGACGGGCGGCACCACACCTTCTCGCAATTCGGCGCCGGCAGTTTTCATGCGGGCGTGGGCACGGTGCTCGCGAGCCCGGTGGTGGTGCACCCGACGGCGCTGCGCGTCGAGGCGGCGGCGCTTGAGCAGGCGGGCGTGCACGACGCGTTCTCGCGCCTGCTGATCGACGCGCGCTGCCGCGTGACGACCCCGTTCCACCAGGCCGCGGGCCGGCTGCGCGAATGGGCGCGCGGGGAGGGCGCGCACGGCAGCTGCGGCGTGGGTGTCGGCGAAACGGTGCGGCATGCGCTCGCCGCGCCCGACGAGGCGCTGCACTACGGCGACCTGCCGCATGCGCAATTTGCGCTCGACAAGCTGGAGGCGTCACGCAAGGCGCTGCTGCGCGAGTTCGCGAACGCAGCGCCCGCGCATCCCGATGCCGATGCCGCGCAGGAACTGGCCATGCTCCACGACGACTCGCTCGCACAACGCTGGCTCGACGCCATCGCGCCGTGCCTGAAGCAATCGCCGCCCGCGAGCGCGGACCGCATCGCCGAACGCCTCGCCCGGCCCGGTGCCGTGGTCTTCGAAGGCGCGCAAGGCGTGCTGCTCGACGAGTGGCGCGGCTTTCATCCGCACACCACGTGGAGCACGATCTCGACGGCGGCGGTGGAGGCCGTGCTGCATGACACGGGCATCGACGCGCCCGTGCAGCACCTGGGTGTGCTGCGCAGCTACCTCACGCGCCACGGCGTGGGCCCGCTGCCCACGCATGATCCGGCGCTCGACGCGCGGCTGGCCGAGCCGCACAACGCCGACGAAGGCTGGCAGGGCGTGTTCCGCCGGGGCCATCCCGATGCGGTGCTGCTGCGCTATGCGCTCGATGCCGTCGGCACGCTCGACGGGCTGGTGGTGAGCCACCTCGACGCGGTCGACGCTGCGCGGTTGCGCTGGTGCGCCGGCTATCGCACCGAGGACACGGGCCGCCTCGCTTCGCTGCCGCTCGGCGGCGTGCGCGACCTCGACCACCAGCACGCATTGACCCGGCTGCTGCAGGGCGCCGAGCCCATCTACGAGCCGCACCCCATCACCACCGCGCATGCCTGGGTGGAACATGCCGAGGCGGTGAGCGGCCTGCCCGTGCGCTTCGGCGCGTTCGGCCCGGCACGCGAGGCCGTGCGCGACCGCAAGCACCTGCCTTGAGAGACTGCGTGAGCTACAACATTCCCCTGATCGTCGGCGCGGGCTTGAGCGCCGTCGCCGCGCTGCTGCACCTCTGCATCATCTTCGGCGGCCCCGCGTGGTACCGCTTCTTCGGCGCGGGGGAGCGCATGGCCTCGGGCGCGGCGGCGGGGCACCTGTACCCGCCCATCGTCACGCTGCTCATTGCCTGCGTGCTGGGTGCCTGGTCGGCCTATGCGCTCTCGGGTGCCGGCGTGTTGCAGCCGCTGCCGCTGCTGGCGTGGGCGTTGCCCGCGATCACGGCGGTGTATTTGCTGCGCGGGCTCGCGGTGGTGGGACTTTTCATTTTCGAGCGGCGCCGGCTGAGCGCCTTCTGGGTGTGGAGCTCGCTGATCTGCCTGGGGTTCGGCGTGGTGCACCTGGTGGGGCTGATCCAGGTCTGGCCCGATCTTTGAACGTACCGAGGAGGTGAACGAGATGGCAAGCCCGCGCCCTGCAACGATCGCCGAATACATCGAGGCCGCCCCGCCCGCGGGTCAGCCGCACTTGCGCCGGCTGTACGCGCTCTTGCAACAGGTTGCGCCGGAGGCTGAAGAGGCGATCAAGTGGGGGACACCGTTCTTCGTGGAACCCCGGTTCCTGTTCGCCTTCTCCGCGCACAAGGCCCATCTCAACTTCACGCCGACCGAGGAAGGGCTGGCGCCGTTTCGCAAGGAACTGGAGAAGCACAAGACCACCAAGGGCATGCTTCAGGTGGCGTACACCGCGCCCTTGCCGGAGGCCCTGATCCGCAAGATCGCCGAGCAGCGCGTGCAGGCGGTGAAGGCGCGCGAAGACGACGCTTTCTGGTAGCCCAGCGGCTTCAGGGCTTCGCCGCTTTCTTCGGCGACTTCGCCGATCTCGCCTTGCTCTCTTCGTTGTGCGCGATCGCTGCCCGGATCAGCGCCTTGAAGGCGGCGGCGGCCACTTCTTCGCCTTCATGGATGTCGATGGCGCGGCGCATGTTGCCGTCCAGACTCGCGTTGAAGAGCCCGGTCGGGTCCGCCAGCGACGCGCCCTTGGCGAAGGTCAGCTTCACCGCGCTCTTGTAGGACTCGCCCGTGCACAGGATGCCGTCGTGCGACCACACCGGCGTGCCCATCCACTTCCACTCTTCGACGACCTGCGGGTCTGCGTCATGGATGAGCTTGCGCATCCGGGCGAGCGTTGCGCCGCGCCAGTCGCCGAGCGAGGCGATTTTTTCGGAGATGAGTTCCGATGCCGGCGGGCCTTCACTCGCACCTGTCTTTTTCATGGGGTTGTCCTTGTGTATTGGCAGGATCGTCATGCAGGGTTTCGTGTCCATGTTAAAGCGGGCCTGCGTGGCGTCGCAAGCCGGGCGAGGGAGCGCTTGCCTAGAATGCGGCTCTTTTTTGCCTCCTGCCGCCGCTGCCACCCATGCAACTCGATGTTCCCTCGCTGATGCTTCCGCTGGGGCTGGGTTATCTGTTGTTCGCATGGCAACTGGTGCTCGTGCGTCGTCGCCTGCTGGCCGATCGCGCACTGGCACTGTGGACCAAGGGCTGCGTGTTCCTGCTCGGGGGCATGGCGGCCCTGTTGTCGCGGCTGTTTCTGCCGGAATGGCTGGCCGCCCTGGTCGGCAATCCGCTGGTGCTGTGCGGCATGCTGTACTTCAACCAGGCGGTCTACGTGTTCGTGGGCAAGCGCGCCGTGCCGCGCTGGCTGACATGGTTGGTGGTCGCGGGCGTGCTGGCCACGCCGGTGCTGCTGGCCTGGCCGATCAGCACCCGCTCGATGGTTTTTTCGGCGGTGATGATGCTGCTGGCCGGTGCGCCGGCGCTGCATGTGTTTCGGCATGCGTGGCACGCCGAGAGCACCATGCGCGCCGTCGGGTTGACCATGCTGATGCTGAGCATGGCCCATGCGGCGCGCGCGGTGCAGGCGGGCCTGATGCCGTCGGAGTACCTGGGCTTCTTCCAGTCCAGCCTGGGCCAGAGCATCGTCGTGCTGCTGGCTTTTCTTGCCTTGCTGGGCAGCGGCGTGGGCTTTGTGTTGGCCTGCCTCGAACGCACGGCAAGGAGCATGGAGTTCCTGGCCAGCCACGATGCATTGACGGGGTGCCTGAACCGCCGCAGCTTCGACCCCCTGCGCAACCACGAGGTCGCGCGCAGCCAGCGCGGCGCGCAACCGCTGGCCCTGCTGCTGCTGGACCTGGACCACTTCAAGCGGGTCAACGATTTGCACGGCCATCACTGCGGCGACGTGGTGCTGCAGGACTTCGCAAGGCGCGTGCAGTCGCGCCTGCGGTCGGCCGACGTGTTCGCTCGGCTGGGCGGCGAAGAGTTCGCGGTGCTGCTGCCGAACACAGACCTGGCGGGCGCGCTCGGCGTGGCCAACTACCTTTGCCATGCGGTGGCCGGCAACCCGGTGCGGTTGCCCGACGACGAGGTGTTTGCACTGACCGTGTCCGTCGGCCTGGCGATGCTGACGCCGGACAGCGGCGACACGCTGCCGGCAGCGCAACGCGATCACCGCGCCACGGCGGCGGCTCGGCTGTCGCCCGAGTTGCTGTACATGCGGGCCGACGAGGCGCTTTATCAGGCCAAGCGGCAGGGCCGCAATCGGGTGGTGGTGTGGCGGGATGAGGCTCAAGAACGAGGGGGTACGACCTCCGTGGCTTCGCGGTCAGCGATCGAGATCTTAAAAAGCGGTGCCGCCCTGCAAATGGACCCTCGACCTCTGCTCGTCTTTCTGGAAAAACCGTCCGCCGACTATGAGGGGGCGGCGAGCGTGCGCGACGTGCTGTTCGCTGGCCTGAACTCGCCCATGGACTATTGGGCCGGGCTTGCCGTCGGATGGCTGGAGGACGGCATTGAACTCGATCAGGAAATTGTCGAGATGCTCAGCCGGATCGCGGAGACCCGGCATTTTTCGCAGCGCCTGCGTCATCGAAGCGCAGCGCTGGCCAAGCGTTGGGTTCGGGAGGGTGCGTAGGCCTTGGCGAATGCAAGGCGTCGACCTCACCAAGCCATCTCACTCCCCGCCAACGCCCGCTGCGCCAACAAGAACGTCGCCGCATTCCAGCTCTGCCCCGCCATCCCCATCGGCGCGAGCGTTCGTCCGTGGAACCACTCCGTGAACCGCCAGTCGTCGAGTGCGTTCACCTGCGCGAGCCGGCCGAGCTCGGTCCACGCCTGATCCTGCAGGCCCAGCCGCGCCAGCGCCATCACCCAGAACCCGCCGACGAAGGGCCAGATGCCGCCGTTGTGGTACTGGTGCACGATGTTCTGCTGATGCCGCCCCATGTACGCGCGCCACAGCTCGTGCTGCTGCGACAGCGGGTGCAGCACCACGCGCACCGGGTAGGGCTGCGACGCATGCGCCGCGCCGATGGTCTGCACGATGCGGCTTGCCATTGCCGCGTCGGCCAGCCCGCTCTGTATGGCCAGCACGTTGCCGAACACGTCGCCTTCGTCGCCCACCACCGCGAGGTTGACAAAGCTCAGGTACAGGCCGGGGTCGCGCCGTCCGCGCCGCGCGTAGTGCCGCAGCAGCCGCGCGCGGTGGTACTCGGGCAGGTCGCGCTGGAACGGGTTGAACAGGTGGTTGAAGTGGTGCTGCGTCTCTTCGGCATGCGCGAGCGCGAAGCGGCGCTTCACGTCGAACCACAGCGCGTTGGTGTACAGCACATAGCCCGAGCGCGGCATGATGTCGGCCCAGTCGCTGGCCTCGTTCTGCTGCAGCAGCCGAAAGTGCTGGTGCTCCTGCGCCAGCAGCCAGTGGATCGCGCGCTCGACCTCGGCCTGCCAATGCGTGGGGCCCACGGTGCCGTGCCTGCGCACATGGTCCACCGCAATCAGCCACCACAGGGTGGCGTCGATGCAGCCCAAATACCAGAAGTCGGCGTCCTGGCCTTCGGGGTCGACGTACTTGGGAATCTGTCCGTTGGCCGCCTGCTGCGCAGCGAGCGCGTCGAGGCTGGCCACGGCGCCTTGCTCCAGCGCGGGCACGCCGCTGCCGCACATGGCCATCACGCAGATGGCGGCGTCGCGGCCGAAGATGCGCGTGTAGCGCCGCGCAACGGCGGCTTCGGTGCGGCTGGCGGCGAGGATGCCGTGCGCTGTCAGATTGCTTTCAAGCAGCGCGAGCGAGGCTTGCGCGCAGGCATCGATGAGCGCGTGCGTGGGGGCGTCGAGGTGGTGCGGGGTTCTCGTCATCGGTCGTGTCCGGGGCTGGCGCCCTGGAGGGCGCTCGGCAAGTATTGCAGCGTTTGCCCAGCCGGCCCGGATTCACCGCGCTTGCAAGGTCTTGTTGCAGCCTGAATACTCTCGGGCGTCAACCGTGCCGGGAGCTACAAGAAATGATGACTGCATGTGGGGCCGCATGGCGTTCGCTGTTCGCCGCGCTGGCCATGGGCCTCTTGTCGGTGTTGACGATGAGCGGCTGCGCCAGCCTGCCGGCCCCGGTGCCGCAGACACCCGTGAGCGCCGTCACCGACTACGCCGGCACGCCGCTGAACGCACTCACGCAAAAGGTGCTGCCCCCGGACGCCCGCTCGGGCTTTCGCCTGCTGCCCTACGGCCCCACCTCCTTCGCTACCCGCGTGGAACTGGCCAGGCTCGCCACGCGCAGCCTCGACGTGCAGTACTACCTGCTGGCCGGCGACAACACCGGCCGCGCACTGATGCGCGAGCTGCGCGACGCCGCGTTGCGCGGCGTGCGCGTGCGGCTGCTGGTCGACGACCTCTACACCACGGGCGAAGACGACCTGCTGCTGGCGCTGGCCAGCTACCCGAACGTGCAGGTGCGCCTGTTCAACCCGTTCCCCGCGGGGCGCGGCAGCGACCTCACGCGCTTCATCAGCTCGGGCCTGGACTTCGATCGCATCAACCGGCGCATGCACAACAAGCTGTTCCTGGCCGACAACGTGGCCGCCGTCGCGGGCGGGCGCAACATGGCGGACGAGTACGTGATGAATGCGGCGGGCAGCAACTTCGTCGACATGGACGTCTTCGCGGCCGGGCCGGTGGTGCGCAAGCTGTCCGACGCGTTCGACCACTACTGGAACAGCGAGGTGGTCTACCCGCTGGGCCGCATCGCCCACAGCGCGCTGACGACGGCGCAGCTGCGGCAAGACTTCGACACGCGCACGGCCGCCGCCAAGCCGCCCCAGGCGCCGCGCATTCCGCTGGACGGCAAGATCGCGAACGCGCTCGAAGGCGAGCCCGACCGCGTGCCGCTGGACATGGTGCCCATGCTGAACCTGCCCTTCGAGCTGGCCGAGCGCCAACTGAGCCCGCTGCTGTGGGCCGACGCGCGCGTGCTGTTCGACCCGCTCACCAAGACCGAGGGCCTGAACGAGCGCGAGAACTCGATCAAGGGCACGGTGACCGAAGGCGTGATCCAGTGGTTCAGAACCGCGCGCAAGAACATCAAGATGGTGTCGCCGTACTTCGTGCCTTCCGATGCCTCGGTGGCCAGCCTCGCGCAGGCACAGGAGGCTGGCGTGAGCGTGGAGCTGCTCACCAACTCGCTGGCCTCCACCGACGAACCCTGGGTGTACGTGGGCTACTGGCCGCACATCCACCAGTTGCTGCAGGCGGGCGTGACCATCTACGAACTGAGCCCGACCTTGAGCGTGAAGCGCGGCAAGCTGGGCATCTTCGGCCACCGCACGGGCGCGCTGCACATGAAGAACGGCATCGTCGACCACAAGCAGGTGTTTCTCGGATCGATGAACCTCGACCCGCGCTCGGCCCGGCTCAACACCGAGCTGGGCCTGATCATCGACAGCCCCGAAATGGCGCTGCAACTCGAGAGCTTCGCGGACGCGGGCAGCTCCTACCGCCTGCGGCTCGATGCGCCGGGGCGCAATGTGGAGTGGGTCGAGCAAGACGGCGACGGCAAGGAAACGGCCTACGACGTGCCGCCCGAGACCACCGCGTGGCAGCGCTTCAAGCTGCGGCTGGTCGCGCCCTTCATTCCGTTGGGCGAGCTGTAGCGGGCGGCGCGGCGGGGCGGAGCCGACGCAGGCGCACGGTCAGTTCCTTCACCAGCTGAAGCTCGCCACGGCGCTGCGCCACTTCGAGCGCTTTCGCGAACGCCGCCTCGGCCATCGTGTTGTCGCCCAGGCCCAGTGCGATCAAGCCTTGCAGGCGATGGGCCGCGGTGAAGTCGGGGTCCAGTTCCACCGCCTTGCCGACGTGCATGAGCGCGGTCTGCGCGTCTTCCTTGCGGTGGTAGGCGAGCGCAAGGCTCATGCGCAGCAAGGCGCCGTCGCGGCCGGCAGCCAGCATGCGTTCGAGCGCTTCGGGCGAAGGACCGGCGACAGCGGAAGATTTCATCGGCGGGGTGGTCATGGCATGCGGCCCTTGTGTCTATTATCAAAGCATAGACTTTGATATTCAAGGTTGCAGATCTGCCGATGAATCTCCCCACCTCCGTCTGGTTCTTCCTGAAACACGCGCCTACATTTCCGGCCGCCGTCTTTGGCCTCGTCCTACAGGCCCCGCGCTGCGCAGCCGCGAGCATGGGCCCATGAGCAAATCGATTCTTGCGTGCGTCGGCGTGGCCGCGTTGTTTGCAGCCGCCGCCACCGCAACCGCCGAGCCCGTCAAGGTGCCTGTCGACAGCGACGACAAGGGCACCGTGTACGTGGCGCCCAACGTCAACCCCACAGAAAAGTCCGCCTACACCACGGGCGGGACGGTGGGCGTCGAGCGGCCCGACGGCAGCGGCGCGTATGTCGGCTCCGACACCTCGACGCCCCGGCCCACCTATTCGCTGGGCGCGAGCACGGGCGGCAACGTGTCGCTCACGGGCGGTGTGTCGTCGGACGGCAAGGCCAACAACGGCGTGAAGGCCGGGGTCACCATCAAGTACTGATCAAGCAAGCACCGAAGAATTCAGACCAGCGTGCCGTAGACGATGAACCCGTCGTGCGTCGCGACCTTGTCGTAGAGCGTGCGGCCCGCCGTGTTGGTCACATGCGTCTGCCAGTACACGCGGTGCCCGCCGGCCTGCTTCACGCGGTCGTACACGCCGTGGATCAGTTGGCGGCCGACGCCCTTGCCGCGCTCCGACTGCAGCGTGAAAAGGTCCTGCAGGTAGCAGGTCGGCTCGATGCGGTTGGTGCTGCGGTGGAACAGGTAGTGCGTCAGCCCCACCAGTTGCCCGTCGCGCTCCGCGACCAGCGCATGCACCGGTTCGTAGGCATCGAAGAAGCGCCGCCACGTGGTCTGCGTGATCTCGTCGGCCAGGGCCGTCGGGCCTTCGCGTCCGTAGAAGGCGTTGTAGCCGTCCCAGAGCGGCTTCCATGCCGCGTAGTCTTCCGGCACCGGAGGGCGGATCACGAGAGAAGAAGAGGGGGAGGTGGTCGTCATGCGTCTGCAGCCTGCACGTTGAAGAAATGAAACGTGAAAGCCTGCGATTGCAACATGACTTGGTTCAGGGCGCGAGGAAGGCCTTCAGCGCATCTTCAGGCAATTGGCCGCGCAGGCCGATGGCGACGACGGCGGCGCCCGCGTCCCCTGCCGGCGGCAAAGCCTTGCGCAGCGTGCCGTGACGGCCGGCGAACTGCACCTCCGACCATTCGTTGCCCGCGTCGCCGCGTCCGGTGCGCAGCAGGCCCTTCAGGCGCAGCACGCCGGGCGGCATGTCGCGCAGCCGCGCGCGCAGCGTGGCGGCCGGAATCACCGCATCGGGCTGCGCGCTCCAGGTCTGGAACAGCGCGCCGTGGTCGGGCTCGCCGTGACCATGGTGATGGTCGTGGCAATCAGGTCCGCAGGCATGCGACGCATCGATCGCCGCATGCGGCACCCCCGCCAGCAACGCCGGCGGCACCGCTGCCTCCACGGTCTCGATGCACGGCGTGCCCGGCGCGGTCGCGTCGACCCAGGCCTTCGCCGCCGCCAGCGCCTCGGCGGGCGCGATGTCCGCCTTGTTCACCACCACGAGGTCCGCCGACTTCACCTGCCGCGCCAGCGTGTCCGCCAGCAGCGGGTCGCCGGCCTGCCGCGCCGCCGCGCTCGCATCGACCAGCACGATCACGCCTTCCAGGCTCAGCTCCGGCGCGGCCATGCCGATCTGCGCGATGCGCCACGGGTCGGACACGCCGCTGGCCTCGATCACCACCGCGTCGAACGGCGTCTGCGCCTCGATCACGTCCACCAGCGCACGGCCCAGGTCGTCGCCGATCTGGCAGCACACGCAGCCGTTGGTCAACGCGGTGGTGTCGCCGTGCGTGGCCGCGATCAGGTCGCGTCGATGTTGAGCGCGCCGAAGTCGTTCACCAGCACCGCCATGCGCAGCCCGTTCGCCTCGCGCAGCCAGCGGTTGAGCAGCGTGGTCTTGCCCGCGCCCAGGAAGCCGCCGATGACGGTGAGCGGCAGGCGCTTTTTCTCCAGCGTCACGCGCCCTGTCCCCGCTGCGCCTGGAACACGCGGCCCGACAGCACCGTGCCCCACACGCGCGCGTCCTTCAGCGCCATCGGGTCCATCTCGAGCGGGTCGTCTTCGAGCACGCAGAAGTCGGCGCGCTTGCCGCATTCGATGCTGCCGATCTCGCCGTCGAGCTTGAGCGTCCACGCCGCGCCGAGCGTGACGGCGCGCAGCGCCTGCGCCACCGTGATGCGCTCGGCCTCGCCCAGCAGGCGGCCCTTGGGCGTGACGCGGTTCACGGCGCACCACGCGGTGAACAGCGGGCCGAGCGGCGTCACCGGCGCGTCGGAGTGAATGGCCAGCGGCACGCCCGCGGCCAGCGCGCTGCCGCAGGCGTCGAGCCGGTTGGCGCGGTCGGGGCCCATGGTCATCTCGTAGTGCTGGTCGCCCCAGTACCAGATGTGGTTGGCGAACAGGTTGGCGCACAGGCCCAGCGACGCCATGCGGCGGAACAGCGGCGCGTCGATCATCTGGCCGTGCTGCAGCGTGTGGCGGTGGTCAGGGCGCGGCGCGCGCGTGAGCACGCGGCCGATGGCGTCGATGGCCACCTCGCTGGCCTCGTCGCCGTTGGTGTGCGTGTGAATGGTGAGGCCGGCGCGGTGGTAGGTCTCGAAGTCGGCTTCGTACTGCGCGGGCGCCGTCACCCAGATGCCGTTGGGCGCGCCGTTGAAATGCCCCGGCCAGCGCAGCCGCGCCGAGAAGCCCTGGATCGAGCCGTCCAGCATCATCTTCACCAGGCCGTAGCGCAGGCGGTCGGTGTTGCGTGGCAGCAGGCTCTTTACATGTTCCGCGCCCTGCGCCGCGCCGTGCGTGCCGTGAAAGGCCTGGAACGCGGGCAGGATGCGCACGCCGAAGCCCTCGTCCTGCGTCACCTTCTCGAGCACGCCGCAGTCGTCGGCGCCGAGCTTGTTGACGAGGTCGGTCGCGGTGGTCACGCCCTGCAGGCAGGCCAGCTTGGCGAACGAGCGAATGCCCGCCTCGGTCATCGGCGCCAGCAGGCCGGCGTTGCCGACCTTGCGCAGCACCAGGAACATGGCGGCCGGCTCCTGCAGTTCGCCGGTGGGCTCGCCTTCGTCGGGGCCTTCGGCGAACTTGACCACGCCCTCGACCTCGTTGTCGCGCGTGATCTCGGCAATGCGCAGCATGGCGCTGTTGACGTTCATCAGGTGGCCGTTGGCATGGCCGATGACGACGGGGCGCGTGGTGCTCGCGCGGTCGACGTGGCGCACCGTCATGCGCTCGCCGCCGAAGTAGATGGGGTCGAACCCCCAGGCAATCAAAGGCTCGGTGTCGGGCACGCCGTCGGCCGTCATGCGCGCGGCCACCTGCGACAGGCGCGCGACCACTTCGTCCATCGAGCGCAGGCCGCTCCACACTTTGCCGTCGGGGTCGCGGCGGTCGAACCAGCCGAGGTACGTCCAGTCCCACATGCTGCCTTCCTTCAGGTGGCAGTGGCCTTCGACCAGGCCGGGCATCAGCACCTTGGCGGCAAAGCGCTCGTCGAGCGTGAAGGCGCCCCAGGCCTGCATGTCCGCGAGCGCGCCCACCGCGAGCACGCGGCCTTCGCGCACCGCTACGTGGGTGGCGTGCGGCTGCATGGGGTTCATGGTGATGATCTTGCGGGCGGTGTAGACCGTGGTGTGCGGGGCGGTGTGTGTGTTGTTCGTGCTCATGGCGACTCTGGAATCGAAAGAGGCGGGCGCGGCAGGCCGTCGACGATGTCGACGCGCCTGCAGCGTACCCAGTGATCGGGCGCGACTTCGCGCAGCGGTGGCAGCTCGGCCGCGCAGGCCGGCTCCGCCACCGGGCAGCGGCCGGCGAAGCGGCAGCCCTGGGGCGGGTTGATGGGGCTGGGCGGGTCGCCGCTGAGCTTGATGCGGCTCGCCGCGCGCCGGCGCCCGCCGCTCACCGTGGGCACGGCCGACATCAGCGCCACGCTGTAGGGGTGCAGCGGCCGCGCGAAGAAGCCGCGGCGCGGCGCGCGCTCGACGATCTGGCCGAGGTACATCACCGCGATGTCGTCGCAGATGTGCTCCACCACCGCCATGTCGTGCGAGATGAACAGGTAGGTCAGCCCCAGCTCGCGCTGCAGCCGCGACAGCAGGTTCAGTATCTGCGCGCGAATCGCGATGTCCAGCGCCGACACCGGCTCGTCGCACACCACCAGCTCGGGGTTGGTGGCCAGCGCCCGCGCGATGTTGATGCGCTGGCGCTGCCCGCCCGAGAACTGGTGCGGAAACAGGTGCTGCTGCTCGGGCCGCAGGCCCACCGCCTCGAACAGCTCGGCCACGCGGCGCGTGCGCTCGTCGGGCGTGCCGACGCGCATCAGGTCCAGCGGCGCGCGCACCGCCGCGCCCGCGCGCTCGCGCGGGTTCAGCGACGAGAACGGGTCCTGGAAAATGATCTGCATGCGCGTGCGCGCCTGCCGCAGTTGCTCGCCCTTGAGCGCCGCCAGGTCGGTGTCGCCGAGCCGCATGCGCCCCGACGTGACGGGCGACAGCCGCATCACCGCCAGCGCGGTCGTGGTCTTGCCCGAGCCCGACTCGCCGACCACCGCCAGCGTGGTGCCGCGCCGGATGTCGAAGGACACGCCGTCCACCGCCTTCACCACTTCGGGCGTGCGGCCCCAGCCGGCCTTGCCGCGCGGAAAGTGCACCTTCAAGTCGTCGACCGACAGCAGCGTGTCGGTCTTGCCGATGAATGTCATGCGGCCTCCTTCTGGCGCTGGTCGAGCGCCTCGGCGTGCAGCCAGCAGGCCGCGCCGTGCGGCACGCCGGGTGCCACGTCGCCATGCACCGCGAACATCGGCGGCACTTCGGCGGCGCAGCGCGGCAGCGCGCGCGGGCAGCGCTCGCGAAAGGCGCAGCCCGTGCCCAGCTCCCAGATCGACGGCACCACGCCCGCGATCTCGGCCAGGTCTTCGCGCGCGCCGTCGCCATAGGCGGCGCTGCTGCCCAGCTCGGGCAGGCAGTCGATCAGTCCGCGTGTGTAGGGGTGGCCGGGCTCCGACAGCACCTGCTCGGTCGTGCCCTGTTCGATGACGCGGCCGGCGTACATCACCATCACGCGGTCGGCCATTTCGGCGACCGCGCCCATGTCGTGCGTGATGAGCATGATGGCCGTTCCCTTCTCGCGCTGCAGGTCGCGCAGCAGGTCGAAGATCTGCGCCTGCACCGTCACGTCGAGCGCGGTGGTGGGCTCGTCGGCAATCAGGATGTCGGGCCTGCAGGCCAGCGCCATCGCAATCATCACGCGCTGGCGCATGCCGCCCGACAGCTGGTGCGGGTGCTCGTCCACGCGCCGCTCGGGCGCCGGAATGCCCACCTGCCGCAGCATCTCGATGGCGCGTTCGCGCGCCGCGTGCGTGTTCATGCCCGCGTGCAGCCGCAGCGACTCGCCGATCTGGTCGCCCACGGTGAACACCGGGTTCAGCGAGGTCATCGGCTCCTGGAAGATCATCGAGATGCGGTTGCCGCGCACCTCGCGCATGCGGGCGTCGCTGGCCTGCACCAGGTCTTCGCCCTGGAACAGCACCTGCCCGCTGCGAATGCGCCCCGGCGGCGAGGGTATGAGCCGCAGCAGCGCCAGCGCCGTCATGCTCTTGCCGCAGCCCGACTCGCCGACCACGCACAGCGTTTCGCCGGCGCGGATCTCGAAGTCGACCCCGTTGAGCACCAGCGCCTGTCCGCGCCGGGTCTTGAACTCGACGTGCAGGTCTTGCACGCGCAGCAGCGCTTCGTTGGTGTTCATGGCCATCAGCGTTCCCTCAGTTTGGGGTTGAGGGCATCGTTCAGACCGTCGCCGATGAGGCTGACGGCCAGCACGGTGATGAAGATGGCCGCGCCCGGAAACGCCACGGCCCACCAGCACGACAGCACGTACTGCCGGCTGGAGCCGATCATCAGCCCCCAGCTCATCTGGTTCGGGTCGCCCAGCCCCAGGAACGACAGCCCCGCCTCGAACAGGATGGCCGCGCCGATGGCCAGCGTGGCCGACACCACCAGCGGCGGCAGCGCGTTGGGAAGAATCACCTTCCAGATGATGCGTGCGTCGCTCGCGCCAATGGCGCGCTCGGCCCGCACGAACTCCAGGCCGCGGTACTTCATGAACTCGGCGCGCGTGAGCCGCGCGGTGCCGGTCCAGCTCACGATGCCGATGGCCAGCGTCACCGTCACCAGCGTGGGCGAGAACAGCGTGACCACCACCATCGCGAACAGCAGCGCCGGCAGCACCTGGAAGAACTCGGTGAGCTTCATCAGCGCGGCATCGACCTTGCCGCCGTAGTAGCCCGCCAGCGCGCCCAGCGTGATGCCGATCAGCACCGACAGCAGCGCCGCCACCGCGCCCACCAGCAGCGTGGCGCGCCCGCCGTAGATGAGCGCGGTGAGCACGTCGCGGCCCAGGTAGTCGCTGCCGAGCCAGGCGTCTTCGCTGAAGGGCGGCGTCAGCGGCGCGGCCTTGATCTCGAACGGGTCGGCCGGGTAGAGCCACGGGCCGGCAATGGCCACCACCAGCACCACCAGCAGCATCGCCATGCCGGCGATGGCGGCGGGGTTGCGCAGGAACATGCGCATCGCCTCCATGCCCGGGTGCTCGACGCGCACCGCTGGCTTGGGAACGGGTTTGGAGGAAGAAGCAGCAACAGAAGGCATCGTGATGACCTTGACGACATTAGTCATGAGGCCTTGATCCGTGGGTCGATGAAGCGATAGCACAGGTCGGTGAGCTGGTTCATCACCACCACCACGACCGACGAGAACAGCAGCACGCCGAGGATGGTCGGGTAGTCGCGCCGCAGCACCGACTCGAAGGCCAACCGGCCCAGGCCGGGCCAGTTGAACACCGTCTCCACCAGGATGGCGCCCGCCAGCACGTTGCCGAACTGCAGCCCCAGCACCGTGACCACCGGCAGCAGTGCATTGCGCAGTGCGTGCTTGTAGAGCACCACGCGGTCGGCCAGGCCCTTGGCGCGCGCGGTGCGAATGAAGTCCGAGCCCAGCACGTCGAGCATCGACGAGCGCGCGAGCCGGCTGTATTGCGCCAGGTACACCAGGCTCAGCGTGAGCGTGGGCAGCACCAGGTGCTGCGCCACGTCGAGCATGTCCGCGAGGCCGCCCGTGCCCGTCGAGTCGATGGCGCGCATGCCCGCGACCGGAAGAATCGGGAACACCGAGGCCAGCAGGATCACCAGCATGATCCCCAGCCAGAACACCGGCGCCGCGAAGCCCACCAGCGACAGCACGGTGATGAACTGCGACAGCCACCCGTTCGGCTTGCGCGAAGACAGCACGCCCAGCGCCGTGCCCGCGAAGAACGCCAGCAGCACCGAGCTGAGCACCAGCAGCAGCGTGGCCGGCAAGCGCTCGGCAATCATCTGCGTCACCGGCAGGTTGAAGAAGTACGAATAGCCCAGGTCGCCCCGCGCCACCTTGCCCAGGTACACGGCCAGTTGCACCGGCAGCGACTTGTCGAGCCCGTACTGCGTGCGCAGCTGCGCCATCAGCTCGGGCGACATGCCGCCGCTGGCGCCGGCAATGGTTTCCACCGGGTCGCCCGGCGCGGCGTGCACCAGCACGAAATTGAGCACCACCACCGCGAGCACCAGGCCCAGGGCCTGAAGCAGTCGCGAGGCGGCGTAGCGCAGCATGCCCATGATGACTCGCCCGCCCTACTTGAAGTACACCTCGTCCAGCGGCGACAGCGGCCCCCAGATGGTGGTCGGCACGTTGCCCACCTTCTTGCTGGCGACGGTGTGGTAGGGCACCTGGTTGATGAACTCGATCGGCAGCTCGTCGGTCACGATCTTCTGGAACGTGGCGTAGTAGGCCTTGCGCTGCGTGGCGTCGATCAGGCCGCCGGCGGTGTTCAGCAGCTCGTCGACCTTCGGGTTCGCGTACGACTGCGTGTTGGTCCAGACGATCGGCTTGATGTTGGTCGACAGGTAGGTGCGGTGCACGCCGATGATCGGGTCGCCCCAGTTGAACACCGCGTCCATCGACATGTCGAAGTCGTGCGAGGCCAGGCGCTTGGCCCAGGCCGGAAAGTCGGCCGAGGCGCGCACCTCCACCGTGATGCCCACCTTCTTGAGCTGGCCGCGGATGTACTCGGCCACGTTCTTCTGCTGGTCGTCGCCGCCCGGCAGGTAGTCGATGGTGAGCTTGAAGCGCTCGCCGCCCGCGCCGGCCTTGTAGCCCGCGGCGTCGAGCATCTCGCTGGCCTTCTTCAGGTCGAGCGGGTAGCGCACCAGGTCGGTCACGGCAAACGGGCTGCTGGCCACCAGCGGGCCGTCGGACACGGTGGCAAAGCCGCCCATCAGCGCCTTGGTGATGAAGTTCTTGTCGATGGACGTGGCGATGGCCTTGCGCACCTGCACGTCCGACAGCGGCTTCTTCGCGGTATTGAAGGCCAGCCAGTTGAGCGGGCCGATGCCGTCGTAGCCCTTGGACGTGAGCGAAACCTTGGGGTCGTTGGCCAGGCGCTTCAGGTCGGTGGGCAGCGTGACGAACGGCAGCATCTGCACGTCACCCTGGTCCAGGCCCAGCACCAGGCTGGCCAGGTCGGGCGTGACGCTGAAGATCACCTTGTCGAGGTAGGGCTTGCCGGACAGGAAGAACTTGTCGAAGCGCTCCAGCACGATGCGCTGCGAGGGCTTGAACTCGGTCACGCGGAACGGGCCCGAGCCGATCACGTCGGTGGTGTTGCGCGGGTGGTTCTTCAGGTCTTGCCCGTCGCCGTAGATGTGCTTGGGAAGAATCGGGCACAGCGCGGGCGACATCGCCAGCACGATGGCCGGGTGCGGCACGCTCATGCGGATGACGGCGGTGTAGGCATCGGGCGTGTCCACCTTCTCGACCGGGCCCATCATGGTGGTGAACGGGTGGTTGGCCTTGATGGCCAGGATGGAGAAGGCCACGTCGGCCGAGGTCACGGGCTTGCCGTCGTGGAACAGCGCGTCCTTGCGCAGCTTGAGCGTGAGCGACTTGCCGTCGTCCGCCAGCTTCCACGACTCGGCCAGGTAGGGCTGCGGGTTCCACTTGTCGTCGAAGCGCAGGGGGCTTGCGAAGATCTGCGTCGAGGGCATGGCCGTGGCAATGCCCGACTGCACCGCGCCGTTCAGGTGGCGCGGCGTCTGCGTGCTGCCGATGACCAGCGTGCCGCCGCGCTTGGGCTCATCGGCGGCAAGGCTCGGCAGCGGAAGCAGGGTGCCCGCGGCCGCGAAGGTGGCGGAGAGCAGGGTGGTGCGGCGCGTGAAAACGGGAAGCGACATGACAGGACCTCGGAGAGTTCGACACAGGCAATCGGATTCGGCCCGCCGTGAGGCGAAGACCTTGGTGTCGAAGATAGGCGCTCGCCGCATGCCGGCGAAGAGCCAACGCGGCGCGACTCGCAGGGCCAGAAGGGGCGGGTTTGCCCCGTTGTGCAACAGGGCAGTGCGCACCGTGCGCCACTTCGGTGAATGCGCACGCGCCCGCCGCACCGGCGGCTACTTCTCGTCGCGCAGCCAGTACCACTTGTAGAGCATGCGTTGGCCGATGCGCCGGAACGGCGCGAACGCACGCGACTCGACCACGCCCAGCACGTTGGGGAACGGCAGCGGCGAGCGGTAGATGGGCAGCTCGAACACGTCCTTGCCCGCGTCCTTGCCGGCCACGCGTTCGGCCAGCCGCTTGCCGGCCCAGGTGGAGAACGACACGCCGTTGCCACCGTAGCCCACCGCGTACCAGATCTTCTTGTCGGCATCGGGCTGCGTGATGCGCGGCATCATGTCGTGGCTCATGTCGACCCAGCCCCACCACGAATAGTCGATGCGAATGCCCGCCAGCGGCGGGAACTTGCGCGCGATGGCGTCGGTCAGCAGCTTCAGGTGCACCGGGTCTTCGGCGTCGGCGCCGGTCACCGCGCTGCGGCTGCCGATCTGCAGCCGGTTGCCCTTGAGCAGCCGGTAATAAAAGCGCAGCGTGCGCGTGTCGGTCAGGAAGGTCTGCGACCTGAAGTTGGTGGCCTGCAGCTCGGCCTCGGTGAGCGGGCGCGTGACCACCGAGTTCGACAGGATCGGCATGATCCGGTTCTTCAGCATCGGGTTCAGCGCCTGCCCCGTGTAGCCGCCTGTGCACACCGCCACGCGGCGCGCGCGCACCACGCCGGCGGGCGTCTGCAGATGGTGCACGCCGTCGATGGTGTGCCAGCCCTGCACCGGGCTCGAGGTGTGCACCGTCACGCCCAGCGCGCGGGCCCGCTGCATCAGCCCGAAGGTGAACTTCAGCGGGTGGATGCCGATGCCTTCGGCCTCGAACATCGCGCCCACGGTCTCGCGCTCGTCGCAGTAGTCGCGGCGCACTTCCTCGGCGCTCATCATGCGGGTGGCGTAGCCGAACTTCTCGCGCATCAGGCGCGCCTCGGCGTCCAGGATGGGCAGCTTCTCGGCGCGGTGCGCCAGGTAGAGGTGGCCGCCGTCGTAGGCGTCGCAGTCGATCTGCGTCGTGAGGTGGCGAAAGTTCTCGAAGCCGCCGCGAATCTCCGCGTCGAGCCGCTTGGCCGTGTCCAGGCCCCAGCGCGCGATCCACTGCGAGCGCTTGAGCCGGCCGCTCGCGTTCTGGCCCTGCCCGCCGCTGCGGCTGGAACAGCCCCACGCGGCCTGGTTGGCTTCGAGCACGGTGGCGCGAATGCCGTGCTCCTGCGCAAGGTAGAGCGCGGTCGACATGCCGGTGGCGCCCGAGCCGATGATGGCCACGTCGACATCGATGTCATGCACCAACGGGCCGTCGTCCTCGGGCGGCGTGCCCGCGCTCGCCACCCACCACGTGGGTGCGTAGGCGCGGCCGGCGCCGGGGTCGGGGGCGTGCAGCGGGTCGTACTGCGGGTCGTAGGGGCGAAAGGGCGATTGCGCCGGCTGCTCGAGCGCGGCGCCGTCGATGGCCGCGCTGGCGGAGGGCGTGGCAGTGAATGGCGCGGTGCCTGTCATGGTCATGAAGGGCTCCAGACGAAAGGAAGAGAGAAGGCCAAGCCTCCGGCGGCTGGCTTATTTCGCGGCGGGCAGGTTGGGGCGGGCCTTGCGGAACACGTTCTTCAGGTGGATCTTTCCGTCCTTGAAGGTGAACACGTCGATGCCGTCGGTCTCGATGCGGCTGCCGTCGGCGGCGGTGCCGGTGAAGGTCCACTGCGAGGTGCCGAAGTCGCCGTGCACGAAGTGCTGGCCGTTGACCCACTGCGCGTCGGGCACGGTGGCCCATGCGGCCGCGAAGGCCTTGCGCACCGCCTCGGTGCCGGTGTGGCGCGTGCCGCAGGCGTCGGGGCCAGCGGCGGTCTGGAAGATGCAGTCGGGTGTCATGAAACCCATCAGCGCATCGATGTCGTGGCGGTTCCAGGCGTCGCTGAACGCGGCGAGGGTGTCGGTGGTCACGGCGGAAGAAGAGAGAGAAGAGGGCTGTGCGGTCACGCGGGACTCCGGAAATTGATGCGGCAAGCGTAGGCAGCCGCTTGCCGGCGCGATAGGGCCAGTTGCCAGGATTCGACCGAGCCAGAACGTGGCCGCGCTGCCACGAATCGCGCCGCCTGCCCTAAACTGCGGCGCACCATGCCCAACCCGCGAGCCACCCAATGGGCGCAGCTCTTCGCGCTGCCCGACCAGCCGGCATTGCCCCTGCAGGCCCGCTTGCGCGCCGCCGTGGTGCAGGCCATTCTTGAAGAGCACCTGAGCCCTGGCGCGCCGCTGCCGTCGTCGCGCGAGCTGGCCGCGCTGCTGGGCCTGAGCCGCAACACCGTGACCTCGGCGTACCTGCAACTGATCGACGAAGGCTTTCTGGAAGCGCGTCCGCGCAGCGGCGTGTTCGTGGCGCGCAACGCACGGCCGGTGTCGGCCGCGCATGCCGAGCCGCTGGTGGGGCGCAGCGGGCAGGCCAGCCAGCCGCCCGACTGGCAGGGCCGCGTGCTGCGCTCGCTGGTCGACAAGCCCACGCTGTCGAAGCCCGACCGCTGGCGCGACTACCCGTACCCTTTCGTCTACGGCAATTACGACCCGCAGTTGTTTCCCACCGAAGACTTCCGCGAATGCTGCGCGCGCAGCCTGGCGCGCTCGCAGCTGCCGCACTGGACGCCGGACTTCGAGACCGACGACGTGCCCGACCTCATCGAGCAGATCCGCACGCGGCTGCTGCCCAAGCGCGGCGTGTTCGCGCTGAAGGAAGAGATCCTGGTGACCATGGGCGCGCAGCACGCCTACTACCTGCTGGCCGAGGCACTGTTCGACGAGCAGACGCGCGTGGGCCTCGAGGAGCCCGGCCATCCGCATGCGCGCAACAGCTTCTCGCTGCGGCAGCCGAAGTGGGTCGAGGTCGATGTCGACGAAGACGGGCTGGTGGTCGACGCGCTGCCCGCCGCCGACTACCTGTTCGTCACGCCATCGCACCAGAGCCCGACCACCGCGACGCTGAGCCTGGAGCGGCGGCAGTGGCTGCTGCGCAAGGCCGAGCTGCAGGACTTCGTGATCATCGAGGACGACTACGAGGCCGAGAACCTGTACGAAGGCACGCCGATGCCCGCGCTCAAGAGCCTGGACAAGACGGGGCGCGTGATCTACGTGGGCTCGGTGTCCAAGAGCCTGTCGCCCGCGCTGCGGCTGGGCTTCATCGTGGCGCCGCGCGCGCTCATCAAGGAGCTGCGCGTGATCCGGCATGCGATGGTGCGGCACCCGAGCGCGTTCCTGCAGCATGCGTATGCGCTGTTTCTTTCGCTGGGCCACCACGAGTCGCACGCGCGTCGCGTGAACCACGCCATGCAGGAGCGGCTTGCGCTGGCCGCGCAGGCGCTGCGGGACCATCTGCCTGACTTCGAGTTCCGGCTGCCTTCCGGGGGGGCGTCGATCTGGGTGCAGGCGCCGACGTGGGTGGACGCGACCGAGCTGGCCCTGATGGCGCGCAACCACGGCGTGCTGATCGAGGCGGGCGACGTGTTCTTCGCCAAGCCGCCGTACCCGTGCCCCTTCTTCCGGCTGCGGCTGTCGTCGATTGCGGCTTCGCAGATTCCGGCGGGGATCCGGGCCTTGGGGTTGGCGGTGGAAGAGTTGGCGCTGGCGCGTGGCGAGAAGAGGCCTGCCGGGGTGCGCACGCACTGAGTTTTGTTGTGTTCCGGGGCCGGGGTATCCGCCCGGCGGCGGACTCACTGTCTGCGTCCCTGCGCTTCGCTGCGGGCAACCTGCGGTGCTCGCCTTTCGCGGGGTCCCGCCCAAACTCGCTTCGCTCAGACAAGGGCGGGCCCTGATCCGCGAAACGCTGCGCTCCTCGGCGCAGCCAGAGGGGAGGGGGACGGCTCGGGCCATCGCTTCGCTGGGCCCTTGGTGCTCGGGGCTTGCACCTCGCGCGTGCGCGGCGCACCATAACGAGGGTAAGTCCCAATCCACTGGCTCTATGCCCATGGGGGCGCTGGTACTTCCTGGCTGGAGGGGATCGGTGCAAAGTCCGCTTCGATTCACCTTCAGGAGAAACCGAGATGACCTTGTCCCGACGTCTTTCCCTCCAGTGCGCAGCGGCCCTTGCGGCCGCGTTCACGCTCAGCGGCGCGGCCTTCGCGCAAACCAAGGAAGTCACCTTCGCGCACCAGGACATGCTGGTGCCGCTGCGGCTGGTGATGGAGTCCGGCGAGGTCGAGAAGGCCACGGGCTACAAGATCAACTGGCGCATGTTCTCGGGCGGCGGCGACGTGATCCGCGCGATGGCTTCAGGCGACGTGCAGATGGGTGAAACCGGCTCCAGCCCGCTCACCGCGGCCGCCAGCCAGGGGCAGGACATCAAGCTGTTCTGGATCTCGGCCGACATTGCCAACGCCGAGGCGCTGGTGGCGCGCAACGGCACCAACATCAACAGCATCAAGGACCTGGCCGGCAAGAAAGTGGCCACGCCCTTCGTGTCGACCGCGCACTACCAGCTCATGGCGGGCATGAAGATGGACGGCGTCGACGCCAAGAGCGTGAACGTGATGAACATGCGCCCGCCCGAGATCGCGGCGGCCTGGGAGCGCGGCGACATCGACGCGACCTTCATCTGGGACCCGGTGCTCTCGAAGATCAAGGCCAACGGCAAGACCATTGCCACGTCGGGCAGCATCGGCAAGCGCGGCGCGCCCACGTTCGAGGGCATCGTGGTCAACGCCAAGTGGGCGGCGGCCAACGAGCCCTTCATGGTCGCGTTCGTGAAGGCGCTGAACCGCGCCAACGAAGAATACAAGGCCACGGGCAAGAGCTGGACGCCCGACTCGCCCCAAACCAAGGCCATGGCCAAGTGGACCAAGGCCGACCCGAAGGACGTGGGCGCGGCGATGTCGCTCTACACCTTCCCGACCATGGCCGAGCAGGTGTCGCCGACATGGCTGGGCGGTGGCGCCGCGAAGGCCATGGCCAACACGGCGGCGTTCCTGAAGGAGCAGGGGCGCGTGCAGGAAGTGAAGCCCGACTACAGCGCGTTCGTCACCACCGCCTATGTCGACAAGGCGATGGGCAAGTAGCGCGCGGATCCACCTATCGGAAACCAGACATGCCCACGCTAGACATCCGGGACCTCACGGTCAACTACGCCGTCAAGGGCGGCACCTTGCAGGCGCTGGCCCCCGTCAACCTCACGATGCACGACGGAGACTTCGTCGTGGCGCTGGGCGCCTCGGGCTGCGGCAAGACCACGCTGCTCAACAGCATCGCGGGCTTTCTGCCGCCTTCGACCGGCGAGATCCTGCTCGACGGAAAGCCCGTGGTCGGCCCCGGTGCCGACCGCGGCGTGGTGTTCCAGAAGCACGCGCTCATGCCCTGGCTCAACGTGCGCGACAACGTGGCGCTGGGCCTGCGGCTGGGCGGCGTGGGCAAGGCCGAGCGCGACCGCATCGCCGAAGAAAAGCTCGGCCTCGTCGGCCTGCAGAAATACGCCGACCGCGCCGTGTATGAACTGTCGGGCGGCATGCAGCAGCGCGTGGGCATTGCGCGCGCGCTGGCCAGCGACCCCGCCGTGCTGCTGATGGACGAACCCATGGGCGCGCTCGACGCGTTCACGCGCGAACAGGTGCAGGAGATCTTGCTCAAGGCATGGTCCAAGTCGAACAAGATGGTGTTCTTCATCACCCATTCGGTCGAAGAGGCGCTGTTCCTGGCCACGCGGCTCATCGTGATGAGCCCGAGCCCGGGGCGCATTTCCCACGTGTACGACGACGTGCCGTTTTCTCGCCAGTACCTCTCGCACGGCGATTCACGCAAGGTGAAGTCGGAGCCCGAGTTCATCCGCATGCGCGAAGAAGTGCTGTCGATCATTCATCATCGCGAGGTTGCCCATGCCTGAGGTGTCGATCGCATCCCCCGTCGCCATGACGCCACCGCCTTCCAAGCCCGCCGCGCCGCCGGTCGTTGCACCTGCAGCAGCTACTGGCGCCAAGCTCAAGACCAGCGCCTTCAAGGTGCCGGGCGAAGGCTCCAGCGTGACCATCAGCATCGTCACCGTGGTGACGCTGGTGGCCCTGTGGTTCATCGTCACCAACATGGGCTGGGTCAAGCCGCTGTTCCTGCCCACGCCGCAGGCCGTGTTCCAGCAGTTCTACGAATACCTCACCGGGCAGGCCAACGACAAGCCGCTGTGGCAGCACTTTCTGGCGAGCATGTTCCGCGTGTTCTCGGCCTTCTTTCTAGCGTGTGCCACCGCCATTCCGGTGGGCATTGCCATGGGCATGAGCCGTTTCTGGCGCGGCATCTTCGACCCGCCGTTGGAGTTCTACCGGCCGCTGCCGCCGCTGGCGTACCTGCCGCTCATCATCATCTGGTTCGGCATCGACGAGCTGCCGAAGGTGCTGCTGATCTTCCTGAGCTGCTTCGCGCCGCTGGCGCTGGCCGCGCGCTCGGGCATGCGCAGTGCGTCGCAGGAGCAGATCAACGCCGCGTACTCGATGGGCGCAAGCTACATGCAGGTGATTCGCCACGTCATCCTGCCGTCGGCGCTGCCCGACATCCTGGTGGGCATGCGCATCGCCATCGGCTTCGGCTGGACCACGCTCGTGGCCGCCGAGATGGTCGCGGCCAACATGGGGCTGGGTCAGATGGTGCTGAACGCGTCGAACTTCTTGCGCACCGACATCGTCATCATGGGCATCATCGTCATCGGGGTGGTGGCTTACCTGTTCGACTTGCTGATGCGGTGGCTCGAGCGACGTCTGGTGCCCTGGAAAGGGCGCATGTAGGCAGCGCCACGGCCGGCTGCGGCAACACGGCCGGGCCTTCGGCCAGCGCGCCCTTCGACTGCTCGAGAAAGTCGAGCATCGCGCGCATTGCCGCGCTGTTGTGGCGGCGCTGCGAATACGCGGCGTAGAGCCAGTGCTCGTGCGGCATGTGCTCGCGCAGCACCGGCACCAGCGCGCCGCGCTCCAGGTGCGACTGCGCCAGCGGCTCCGGCACATAGGCCACGCCCACGCCGCGCAGCGCCAGTTCGATCAGCGCAATCGCGTCGTTGGCCTCCATGCGGCTGTGCACCGGCACGTCGTGCGCCTTGCCGTCGGTCTCGAAGGGCAGGTGCGTGGTCGGCATCGCCGAGTAGCTCAGCACGTCGTGCCGGCCCAGGTCTTCGGGCACTTGCGGAATGCCGCGTTGCGCCCAGTAAGAGGGAGCGGCGCACACCACCATGTCGAACTGCACCAGGCGCCGCACGATCAGGTTCATGTCGTCGATGCGCCCGCCCGTGAGGTGGATGTCGATGCCTTCCTCGATCAGGTCGAGGTCGTCGTTGGTGAACATCAAGCTCACGTACACGTCGGGGTAGGCCTTGATGAACTCCGCGATCACGTCCGACAGCCAGCCCGCGATGAGCCCGTGCGGCGCGCTCATGCGCAGCCGCCCGCGCGGGTGCGAGCCGTGGGCCTGCAGGTCGTTCAGCGTGTTCTCGGCCATCTCCACCAGCTCGGTGCTGCGCTCGAGCAGCACCTGGCCGGCGTCGGTCAGGCTCAGGGAGCGGGTGGAGCGGTTCAGCAGGCGCACGCCGCTGCGGGTTTCGAGCTCGGCCACATAGCGGCTGACCGTGGCTTTCGACATGCCCAGCGAAATCGCCGCGCGGGAGAAGCTGCGCCGGAACGCGACTTCACGGAAGGTTTTGATGAGATCGAGGCCGTCCATAAGTGGGCGGATTGTTCCAGCTTCGGGATTCGGGGTTTTTTGAGGGGGCATCGATGGCTTTTTCTCCTCGAGGCGCGGGGAAGCGCGTGGCTATACTGCGGCCGTCATGTCAAAAAAAGGCGTGATCGGGATTGGACTCCCGCTGAAATCACTGCGACGAAAGCCGCAGCTACCCGCAGGGTCTGCGGCTTTGTCGTTCGTGCCTCCGTTTTGGCGGCTCGATGGGCGGGCGCGAGCCCGGCCGGTTTCACGCAAGTGGTTTCCCGGTAGTCCAACCCGTCGAGCCGCCGCCTCCGCTTGGACTCGGGTGCGTCGGTTTATGCAAAACCGAAACCCTTGGAGGCCATTCATGGCTCATGTTCCCTCGCGTCCCGGATCTTCTGAAAATCTCAGTGCTGAGTCTCTGGCGCTGCAGGCTTGTGATGACGTCGACAGTCTTCGCGTGGTGCAGCGCGCTTACGCGTGCCTTGAGAAACTCATTGTTCCGCAGTGCGTGAAAGATTCGGAAGATGTGTACTCGAGTCGGACGGAGCTTGGTGCGCTGGTGGGGCTGGTCAATGATGAACTGGCGCGGCGTATCGAAGCGGCCGATAGCACCATTCAGTCGTTGCGTGTTGCCGTGGGCGAAAGTGGCGCGCAATGAACGGGACCACCAGGAACCACTGGCGCCCGCTGGGTGCTTGATCGTCGGCCTTGTACTCAGAAGCAGCCCACCTATTTGCGGGCAGTCTCTTCTGAGGCTTTCTTTTGTCCAGCACTTGTGGTCAATATTTCCTTCGAAAACGATGCAAGTCCTCGAGCGTCTAAGTCCGTGCACTCGACCCATCGATGAATTCCGTAGCCGTCGGACTCCTTGTGCAATGCTGCAGCGAATGCCGTCGCGGCGACCGCTCCGACCAATCCTAAGCTCGCTCCTACCGCATTCCCAACTGGCCCGCTCATGCGGTCTGGATTGGGAAGCGACGTCGAGGAATAGAAGAAGCGACGTTCTCCAGCTTTTAGCTCGACGGGCAGCATCACAAACCGCGAGTCGGAGGAATCGGCCTTGATGCCAGCGAGGCGATGCACGCCGGGCGAAAGTCGAAGCGCAATGTAGGTTTCGACTGGAAGTTTGGGAGCAGGTGCATCATCAACAACCGGAACAATCTCGGACTTGTCGTGAGGTGCTCGCAAAAGATAGACGACGGCCTCGGCGTCGGCAGGCTCCAGCCAAACAATGTCCTTCAGTGCAACTTGATGCTTCACAGGGTCTCTTGGTCCAGCACACCCTGCGATTGCTCCGGCTAGAAGCAGTAGATAAAAGATGCGACGCATGCCATTTCCCCATTCAGCAACGGACTTCTAAAACGCCCGAACAGATCGAATGTAAGCGCCAAATCCGAAGCGCAGAAATGCGCGTGATCGAACTAGTGGCTGATGGAAGACTGCCGAAGAGTGAACCTGAACGGCAACCCGCTGGTCACCGCTATCACCTGGACCCTGCTGGGTCAGCCCAGCGCATGGATCTGGGCCTTCGCGTCCCTGGCCATCGCGGCGGGCCGGCTCACCGCCACCGAGTTCAGCGGCTAGGTCCGCGATGCGGTCTGACGCATCGCGATGCCTGACGCAGGACATCTACTTGCTAAATATGGACCTATCGCCGCGCACTCTGATCAGATTTTGCAAGAAACTAAGGAGTTGGAAAGGTGAGAGATGCGTTATGCCAATGCTTGGGGTCGTAAAAAAGGATTGACCGTGAACGAAAAGTGCGATGCTTCCGATTGGAGTCTGACTCTTGGCGATCTACATGAAGCTTGGGCTCGAAAGACTTTGATGGATATTTCTAGAATCGATGCAATGTTGATTTTGAAAAACAACCCGACTACTTACACAGAGGCTGTGGCTTATGCGAAAGGTTCTTGTCTTTCTTTTCATTTGGAAAATATTTTGGATTTTCTATTGAGCAATGAAGGGGAGGATAACTTTGCAGCCGCTTATGCGTACATGAGTTTGGTTGGATCGACGCGTGGCAAAGCTTCGATGTCAAATGAGTTGCGAGAGAAAATTAAAGCGGGGGCGAAGAAAATAGCCGAAAGGCAGTTGTGCTATGGGGCGGATGTGGATTTGTACGGTGATTTCATGAAGATGTATTCCAATACCTTCGAAGGCGGCCCAGCCTAAAAATCTTGATGATGGTTTCAGTCGTTGCGCTTGTTGTCCGTTAAAGTAAAGGCGTCATATCGGTCGTGTTGACCGATTCAGTGGTGGACAAGTTGATTGAGTGGTGCACAACTAAAACAGACGGAGCCGCTGTATCCGCCGAGCCAGGGCAATGCGGCAAACCCGGGTTTCATGCAGAGCTTGATTGCGTTCTTTACGAAGCTGTGGAGTCCGTCGACCACCCAGGCCGAGCAGCTGGGCTATGCGTATGTGTACGACGAGCAGGGCACGCTGATTGCGGAGGTGGGCAGCGGTGGCACGGCCAGCGGGGGCCAGGCGCAGTACATCTATTTGCCCACGGCCAACGGGCCGATGCCGATTGCAGCGGTGATCGACGGCGCCACGTATGCGGTGCACAGCGATCACCTGAACACGCCGCGCAAGCTCACGAACGCAAGCGAGCAAGCAGTCTGGCAGTGGAGCTACAGCGCGTTTGGGGAAGACAAGCCGACGGTTGCAAAGAACCGGTTTGCGAATCTGGAGGTGACGCCGAATTCGGGCACGACGGGCATCTCGGAAGTGAAGTTCAACCTGAGGTATCCGGGGCAGTATGCGGATGAGGAGTCAGGGCTGTTCTACAACGGGTTCAGAACGTATGACCCGAGAGTTGGTCGATATACGCAGAGTGACCCCATCGGCCTTGATGGCGGCTGGAATCGGTTTTCGTATGTGGACGCTAACCCGATGAGCTTTGTTGATCCTGAGGGGTTGGCAGGCGGTCCTCCGCGCTCGACTCCGAGAGTGCCTCTTCCTGGGGGAGGAGCTGTGTCGAACGGGCTGTTATCCGGCATAGCAGAGGCGATGAGAGGCTCTCAAGCGGGTGCAGCAGGGGCGGGGGCAAGAGCACTGGCTGGTGCTGGATCTGGTAGAGGCACGATCAATCCACCTTTACCTGATTCGGCATATGTCTGTCGCGGGGGACTTTGCACCGCAGATCGATTTGCCGGTGGATCCGGAGTAACTATTGATTCGGCGGGAAAGATGTGCCGGGCAAGCGTAAATTCCGCAGCTGGCAAGTCCGTTCAAGAGCTCTCAACAGGGATTCCAAACCCCAAGATGGGCGTGACGACTGTCGGAGATGTTCGCCGATTGGGGGGCGATGTGGTGCCCGACCCAACCCCGAAAAATCCTGACCATTGCTTGATGTGTGGCATCACCCCAGCGCAGGCTGAAAGATTGTTTGCACCAGTAGTTCCGAATCCAAATCGATAGGCCTCCTCCAATGAAAAAAGATCTTCTCGACGAGCAACGAATTTCAGAAATTCAGGCGCGGGCGACTGCTGCTGCACCTGGACCATGGAAAGGAATGATCGAGGGCCGTGACCACTCAAGTGGGTCGAGTTGCATATCCAGGACAAGTGGTGGCATTGATCTTGACGGTGCGTCTGATGCCGACATCGATTTCATGGCCAACGCACGCCAAGACGTGCCATATCTCATTTCTGAGCTTCGCCGCCTTGCTGCGCTAATCGACTCTTCGTCTTAGGCGTAGCGCCATCAAACAGCGGCGCTCGATCTCCCGGGGGCGGCAACCCAGCCTTCCCCGCCGGGCCTTGCTCATCACCGACCGTACAGCTTCCGAACAATCGACGGTCCGAGTAGCCCTGTCAGGAACGGATGACGCTCACCGAATCAACGACGCCAGCAAATTGCCGCTGCCGATGATCCGCGACTGTGCATCCATCGTCTTGTTCGTCCTCGGGTCGTAGTACCCGACGATCCGTGAGCTTGCGTCTCTGCCTGTCTGCTTCCCTCTCGGATCGGTGTCGATGAAGCCGATGATGAGGGACAGACGGTCCCTCAGAATTTGCCGGTTCATTGGGACTCGTCGTTCAGTTCTGGAATTCCAGCCAGAAAATCTTGGCCTTCTTGTCGTGCCATTGAACGGTGTACTTCACCCGCTCTTGCCCGGCCACCGTCTTCAGCATCGCCACACAGGTGCGACGTTCCGCCTTCGAGTCGTAGTCGGACTCGGCCGGCCTCTCGAAGTCCCGGATATCGAACAACTGGGCGAGCGGGCTGGTCTTGATCACCTTCTTGGCCTTCTGCACGACCTCCGCTGCATCGCATGCGGGCAGCGCATTGGTGCGCAGGCCGACAAGGTAATCGATCCCGTGTGCTCCCGCAAGGACGACCGCGAACGCAGCGGCCGTGTAGACGAACTTCTTCTTGTCCATCGTGGCATCAATAACGAGTTCACGGCCGTTTACGCTTGGGCCGATGCTGGCTGGGTCTTTCGGGGATTCGGAGAGATCTTCACCGACAGCTAGTTTTTCTGCGGGGAATGCGTTCGATCTTCTCGAGGAGCGGTGCCGGGCGCGAACTCGAAAGCGTTGCGCCATGAGGTGACTTATTCCTCAATCGGAGCGAGTGATCTAAGTAGATCAATGAGATCTTCATAAAAATAAGAAGCCGCCATCCATTGGCGGTTTTTATTTAAAGGGAGAGATCTTGAAAAAAACAAATGTCAACAATGGGTCACGTTTGAAGCTGGCTGCCATTGCAATTGCGACCATGGCAATTTCCGCGTGTGGAGGCGGCAGTGGTGGCGGAGGAGGGTTTCCCGCATTTCCCGTTTCGTCTGCACCGACGCCCGCACCAGCAGAGCCGGCGGCGCCGGACAGTTCGGCGCCTTGCTTCAATGAAGCCGACTTTCGCGAAGGAACGCTCGTGGAGTTCGACGCAGTGAAACCAGGGGCGGATCCGGCCACGGCCTCCTTTCACAGAAAGAGCGTGACCGAAGGGCGGGAGGCGTTTGGCGGTGCAAATCCGATTGCCTTCAACGTCGACTCGAAAACCGTCGATCTGCCTCAGGTGGTGCTGACGACCGTCCAGAAGGAATACAAGGATCTTGTGGGCGGCAGCATCCTGCTCTACGGAAAGGCGACCATCTACAAAAGCAAGCTGGACCCGAAGTTTCTGGCTTCGCTTCCCGCAGGTTTTTCTGCGGAAGAGGTCACCACCGAATCTCAGGTCTTTGCGCCGCCTTTCGCGTTTCCGGTCGACATGAAGGCTGGGCAGGTCGTGAGCCAGCGAACCTCGATCGCGAAGACCACGGCCTCCCGCAGCGGGAGTAGCCCCACCACCTCCGTGCCCGCAAACGCCGAACTCACTTACCACGGGCGGGAGGCGTTGACTACGCCGCTTGGAACATTCAATACCTGCAGGCTCTCGCTGAAGATCACGGTTGGCTCTTCGGTGATCACGAAGGACACCACGAAGGAGTTCTGGCTGGCTGCCGACGGCCCCTATCGGGGTCAACTGCTCAAGGGAATCGAGCCGAAAGCGCCGTTGGTCGTGACGAAGATGACCTACTCGCCCAAGTAGTTGGTGGCGGTGGTCGGTTGCCGAAAAACGGGCTTCGGGGTCTGTTTTTTTGTTTCAGGTGCGCCCACCGTCGGCTTGAGCATGTCGCGCGCGATGACCTCATCCAAAATCGATCCTGCTGCGTACAGGCGCTGACGGCGCGCACCCCCGCGTGCCTTTCTCCAGGAGAACCCCATGCCGCAGGACATCGCATTCGCCATCCGCTGGGTCGAAAAGGGCCTGGTGCCCGACACCGTGGTGCGCCAGGGGATCCGCCGGCTGCTGAAAGACCGGCTCACGGAGCTGCAGGCCGGCAACGCCCTGGCCGTGGCCGATCTGACGCAAGACTTCGTCGCCCGCATGGGCGCCGCCAACCTGGCGCCCCTGCCCGAAAAAGCCAACGAGCAGCACTACGAAGTCCCCGCCGCCTTTTTCGGCGAAGTGCTGGGAAATCACCGCAAGTACAGCAGTTGCTACTGGCCCGAGGGCACGCGCACGCTGGAAGAGGCCGAGTCGGCCGCGCTGGCCGCCACGTGTGAACGCGCGGGCCTTGCCGACGGGCAAGACGTGCTGGAGCTGGGCTGCGGCTGGGGCTCGCTCACGCTCTGGATGGCCGAGCACTATCCGGGCAGCCGCATCACGGCGCTGTCCAACTCCAACTCCCAGCGCGAATACATCGAGGCCCAGGCGGTGCAACGCGGCCTGCGCAACGTGCGCGTGCTGACGCGCGACATCAACGTGTTCGACACCGACGAGCGCTTCGACCGCGTGGTGTCCGTCGAAATGTTCGAGCACCTGCGCAACTGGCCGCAGGCCTTTGCCAACGTGGCGCGCTGGCTGCAGCCGGGCGGGCGCTTCTTCATGCACGTGTTCGCGCACAAGGAGGCGCCGTACCCGTTCGAGGTGCGCGACCCGAGCGACTGGATGAGCAAGTACTTCTTCTCCGGCGGCATGATGCCCAGCGACGACCTGGCGCTGCACTGCCAGGACGACTTGCGCCTGCTGCGCCGCTGGCGCTGGGAAGGCAGCCACTACCAGCGCACGGCCGAGGCCTGGCTGCGCAACATGGACGAGCGCCGCGACACGCTGCGCCCGTTGTTCCAGGCCACCTACGGCGCCGAGGCCAACGTGTGGTGGACGCGCTGGCGGCTGTTCTTCATGTCGGTGGCGGAGCTGTTCGGTTTCGACCAGGGCCAGCGTTGGTGGGTGAGCCACTATCTCTTCGAGCGCCGCGCGTCATGAGGCTCGCCCCCAGGCTTCGCGCACTTCGTGTCGCTTCTCCTTCCCCCTACCGGGGGCAACACCAGTGGCCCGGCAAAGCCGGTTCCACGGTGTTCCACCGAATTGCAGGGGCGTTTTCAGCATGAGTGGGGTGCAGGTTGCGCTCGCGGGCCTGGCCCTGACGGCATCGCTGGCCTTCCTGACCTGGGTGGCCAGCCTCGTTCGCCATGACGCGAGCCTGATCGACCGCATGTGGCCGGTCTGCATCGTGGGCGCGGGGCTCGTCTATTTCGTGCTGCTGCCGGCGCAGACGCTGCGCGGGCTTTGCATGGCGGTGCTGGGCGCGGCGTGGGCGGTGCGGCTGTGCCTGTTCATCACCTGGCGCAACTGGGGCCACGGCGAAGACCGCCGCTACCAGGCGATTCGCGCGCGCAACCAGCCGAACTTCGGCTTCAAGAGCCTGTACCTGGTGTTCGCGCTGCAGGCGGTGCTGGCGTGGGTCGTCTCCGCGCCGTTCCTGCCCGGCATGACGGCGGTGCGGCCGTTGGGCGCGCTCGACGTGCTGGGCATCGGGCTGGCGCTGTTCGGCATCTTTTTCGAGGCGATCGGCGACGCGCAGATGGCGCGCTTCCGTGCCAATGCGGCCAGCAAGGGCCAGGTGATGGACCGCGGCCTGTGGCGCTACACGCGCCACCCCAACTACTTCGGCGAGGCCTGCGTCTGGTGGGGCCTGTGGCTGCTGGCCGTCGGCGGCGCGGGGTGGGGCGGGGCATGGAGCGTGGTGTCGCCGTTGCTCATGACCTGGCTGCTGCTGAAGGTCTCGGGTGTCAGCATGCTCGAAGGCGACATCGGCGAGCGCCGGCCGGCGTACCGTGACTACATCGCGCGCACCAACGCCTTCGTGCCGGGGCCCGTGCGCGGCAGCAGCAGCAACAACCACAAGGCGTCATGAGAACAGCAGCAAAGAAGAAGAAGCACTCCTGGGTCTTGATGCTGGCCGCGTGGGCCGCACTGTCGAGTGGGGCGGCTACTGCCTCGGCCGCCGGGCCCGCTGGCGGCGAATGGGACTTTCGGGTGCTGCTCGACGATTCGCCCATCGGCGAGCACCGCTTCGCGCTGGCCACCACGGGCAACGAGCGCAAGCTGGTGAGCGAGGCGCGCTTCGCGGTCAAGCTGCTGGGCGTGACGGTCTACCGCTACCAGCACACGGCCACCGAGATGTGGCACGGCGACTGCCTGCGCCGGCTCACGTCGAAGACCGACGACGACGGCACGCCCGAGAAGGTGAGCGCCGAACCCGTGGGCGACAACGCACTGGCCGTGGTCACGCCCAAGGGCAGGCAGTCGGTCGATGGCTGTGTCATGAGCTTCGCCTACTGGAACCCCGCCATTCGCACGCAAGACAAGCTGCTGAATGCGCAGAGCGGCAAGATCGAGCCGGTGCAGATCAGCAAGGCCGGCAGCGGCATGGTCGACGTGCGCGGCCAGCAGGTGGCGGCCACGCGCTGGCGCATCGCGACCGACGCGCAACCCATCGACGTCTGGTATTCGCAGCAGGGCGACTGGCTGGGGCTCGACTCCACGGTCAGCGGCAACCGCAAGCTCAGCTACCGGCTCAAATAGGGTGGCGGCGCGCCGCCGGCAATGGCACCATCCGTTGCAGTGAAGCCCTCGTTGAAACGGATGGTGATGCGCATCGCGGTGGCAGTGGCGGCATTCGTCGCCTTCATGGTCCTCATGGGCGTGGTCTTCGAGCAGGCCGGCCGCTATCGCGCCGTGCGCGAGTTTCCGCCGCCCGGGAAGATGGTCGACGTGGGTGGCGGGCGGCGCCTGCAGCTCGACTGCCGGGGCACCGGCTCGCCCACGGTCGTGTTCGAGGCGGGGCTGAGCCTCGACGGCTCGCTCGGCTGGGCGCCGGTGCAACCGCAAGTCGCGGCGCACACGCGGGCTTGCGCGTACAGCCGCGCGGGGGTGATGTGGAGCGACCCTTCCACCGCGCCCTACAGCGCGAAGCAGGTCGCGCAAGACCTGCACGCGGCGCTGGCGGCGGCGGGCGAGCACGGCCCGTTCGTGCTGGTCGGGCAGTCGATGGGCGGCCTCTACGCAATGAATTTCACGAAGCAGTTCGGCGCCGAAGTGGCGGGGCTGGTGCTGGTCGATCCCTCGCACCCCGACCAGGTCGCGCGCGTGGCCGCGTTCATGACCGAGACGCGCTCGCTTGCCTCGCGCATCGGCGTGGCGCTGGCGTGGTCGGGGCTGTTGCGTGCGGCGGTCTGGGCGCGGATGTCGCGCGCGCCGAACCAGACGGCGCACGACGCGCAGGCGGTTCGCGCGTTCGCACCGCTGTCGATGCGCACGCAGCTCGCGGAAAACGATGCAATGGACGCCCCCGGCGGCACGCTCGCCGAGACGCGCGACTTCACAAGCCTGGGCAATCGCCCGCTGGTGGTGCTGACGGCCATGGCGCCCTACACGGCGGCCGAATTGCGCGGCATGCAGATCACGCCGGAGCAAGGCCAGAAGGTGCAGGCCATCTGGGCGCAGCTGCACGCGGAAATGGCGACGTGGTCGTCGCGCAGCAAGCACGTGCTGGTGCCCGATGCGGGACACGACATCCAGTTCGACAACCCGCGTGCGGTGATCGACGCGGTGCTGTCCGTCGTCGAAACGGTCCGCGCGGACGCGGCCGGCGCGGCGCCGCACTGAACGAGCGGCCCGCGCGGCCGCCGTGCATCACCAGCGGATCTTCACCCCCACGGTGCCGTTCACGCCGCTCCTCGTGCGCGTATCGCCGCCCGAGGCCCACAGCTTGCCCACCTCCGCATAGAGGCTCGTGCTCGGCGTCAGCTGCAGCGTGGCGCCGACCGCCAGCTCGCTGCTGGTGCCGCCGGTGCGCGTGGCGATGTTGGTGGTGGCGGCCGGCCCGACGAAGCTGGCGACGTCGGTGCCGCTGCCGCTGCGGTAGACGTTGAAGCGCACATAGGGCTGCAGCGCGCCGGCGCTGGTGGCGATCTCGCCCTTCACGCGCACGCCCGCGCGCACCAGCCAGCCGTTGTGGTTGTTCTGCTGCACCAGCGCGCCGACGATGCCGCTGTCGTCCAGGCGGATGCGCTGATGCACCAGCTGCAACTGCGGCTCGATGGTCCAGTTGGAGCCCAGCGGAAATGCCTGCCCGACCTCGATCGACGCAAGCAGGCTGCTGCCCTTGCCCGCGCTCGAGAAGCCCAGCGCGGGCGACGCGGTGTAGCGGTGGCGCCCGGCCTGCAGCACGCCGTCCACGTACAGGCCGCTGTCGTTCTTCCAGGTGGCGTAGGCGCCCAGGTACTGGCTGCGCAGGTTGTTGGTGCCGGCCGCGTAGTTCTGCAGGCCGCCGACGAAGCCGTTCACGCGCATGTCGCCGTCGAGTTGGCCGACGTAGATGCCGGTGCGCCAGTGGGCGTCGGCCCACAGGTCGGTGCCGGCCTGGAAGCCCATGAGCCGCCCCGAGCTGGTGGGGCTGACCGTGCCGCCCTGGCCGATGGTGCGGTCGGCGCTGATGATGCGCGCCCAGGCCTGGCGGTAGCCCAGCTCCGGCGGCGCGCCGGCCGGGCCGTCGTCGCCCACGCGCTGGTGCAGGTTGCCCAGCATGATCAGGTTGGACTGGCGCAGTTGCTCGGGCAGCGCCGCGTACAGCGGCACTTCGGCGCGGTAGGTCGGCACGAGCACGCCGCCGCTGCCAGTGCCGCCGCCACCGCTGCCACCGGCCGCGGCACCGCCGCCGCCGACGACGGCGCCGGTGGCCGGATCGACCGTGACGGTGGAGCGCAGGTACCAGTTGTTGCCCGCGCCGCTGGCGTCGGCCGCGTACAGCCGGTACTGGTAGGCGCCGGCATCCACGTGGCCGCCCGCCAGGCTGAAGGCGCTCTTGGTGGTCTGCGCGGTGGTGGTCGCGCCGTTCAGCGCGCTGATGACCTCGATGCCGTTGCCGCTGGTCAGCGCGCCCAGCCCGCCCAGGTTGGTGATCTGCACGTTGGTCGTGCCGCTGGCGATGGCCGTGTTGCCGCTCAGGATCAGCCGGTCGCTCGCGCTGGCGCTGTTGCCCAGCGCGGTACCCAGGCGCAGCGTGCCGCCGTTGCCCACCCACGGCCCGTTGACCGTGAGCGTGGTGCCCGGCGCGCTGCCCACCAGCGAGACCGTGCCGCTGTTGGTGAGCGAGGCCACCGTCTGGCTGCGGCCCGCCAGGTCCAGCGTGGCGCCCGAGGCCACGTTGAAGGCGCTGGCGCTGCTGAAGGTGTTGGCCGCGCCCGCGGCCAGCGTGCCGGCCGCGACGTTGGTGCCGCCGGTGTAGGTGTTGGCGCCGCTCAGCGTCAGCGTGCCCGCGCCGCTCTTCACCAGGTCGCTGCCGCCCGAGATGGGGCCCGACCAGCCCAGGTTGTGGCCGTTGGTGTCGATGGTGCCCGTGCCGCCCAGCAGCAGGGCGCTGCCCACGCTCAGGCCGTCGGCGCCCGCGATCACGCTGGCGGTGGCGCCGCTGTCGATGGCAATGGCGCCCGACAGCGACATGCCCGTGTTCAAGGTCAGGCTGTTGGCGCCGCCGGTGAACTCGACCGCCGCAGCGCGCGTCACGCCGTCGCCGCCCAGCCCGCCCGCGATGCTGCCGCTGTTGGTGATGGCCATGTTGGCGCCCAGCACACCCACGCCGCCCGCGCCGTTGCCGCCGTTCGCGCCGCCGTTGCTGTTGGCCCCGCC
>NZ_MOWM01000067.1 GCF_016082275.1 Variovorax sp. E3 | reverse complement strand
GGCAGCGAGACCACGCCGTCGGCGTCGCACACCGTGAGCTGCGGCGCCTCGGGCTCGCCCGTGACCTGCAGCAGCGGCGGCCCGTCGGCCGGTTGCGGCGCGAACTCGGGAACGATGCGCACCACGCGCCGCCCGGCCGCTTCGAGCCCTTGCACCACGCTGCGCAGCCAGATGCGGTTGCAGGCGGCCACCCACACGGGCGCGCCGGCCTTGGCGTCGGGCTCGAGCGCGAAGTGCAGCGTTTCGGGTTCGTCGAGCAGGTGTTCTTCGAGCAGGCCGTCGAGCACGGCGCGCAGCTTCGAGGCGCTGCCCATGCTGCCCTTGGGCAGCGTGATGCGGTGCCACGACAGCGCGGCCGAAGGAATGCCGAGCATGACTTCGGTGCTCGAGGGCAGGAGCGTCAGCAGCGCGCGGCCTTGGTTGCGCAGGGCAATGCCGTCGTCGCCTGCCTGGGCCCAGTCGTACTCACCCGCGGCATCGGCCGGAGGGAGGGGAGCAATGAGCAGCAGCGGAGTCATGTCGATCTTGGAAAAGCCGGTGATTGTAGGTGGGCGTCTTACAGGTAAACGCTCTAATTTCGATAGCGTAACGTGCTGATGTGACGGGCGTTAGAAGACGTTTTGACTACAAATTCGGCCCTTGAAATCAGGGTTTGACCGGAGTGTTCGTTGCGCCGGCGCCGCGCGTGCGCCAGACCGTCGTCACCGTGACACCGTTGCGCTGTAGAAGCGAGTGCTCCTCGACCCAGGTGCGGTCCAGCCGCAGCTTGCCGTAGACCTCGAAGTACTGCGTGCCCACGCCGTGCTGCGCGGCGTTGAAGGGCGCCCCCCCGCTGGGCAGCGCGGCGTTGGCGGCGGCCAGGTCCTTGAAGAAGGAGCGCGCGCGGCGCTCGACGAGCTGGCGCGCGTTGGCGATGCTGAGCGATTCCATGCTGGCGCTGATCGCCTCGGCGCTCGCGGTGTTGATGTTGAGCGTGGTGCGCGTCGGCAGGATCGTCACGTAGGGCTCGAGCGCCTTCGCGGTCGAGGGCGACAGGCCCAGCCACACCAGCTGCGAGACCTCCTGCGGCAGCAGCGGCGCGCCGCCGGCATCGCCGCCCCCGCCATCTGTGCCGGTGCCAGTGCCGGTGCCGTTTGCCAGCGCGGCCACGAGGCCCGCTGTCATCTGGTTCAGTTCGGACACCGGCAGGCCCAGCAGGTTGAACAGCCGCGTGAAGGTGGCAACACCCGCCGGCAGGGGCTTGCCGTTGTCGACCAGCGACAGCACGTTGAGCTTGGACTGCGCGTCGACGATGCGGCCCGACAGGAAGGCGTCGGGCAGGCCTTCGAGGTTGTCGCTCGACACGTTCTTGTCGGCCGACAGGAAGCTCGTGAGCCGCGCTTCCTCGAGCGGCACGGCCCACGGTTCGCCCAGGTGGTCGGGGCCGCCGGCGCGGCCGTCTTCGGCCAGGATCAGGCGCGACCAGTCGAGCGCCCCGATCAGCACCCAGGCGGCCTGCACGCGCGCGCGCTCGGCGCCTTCGACTTCGGCGGCGCGCCACTGCTGCCACAGCGCGGCGGCGGCGAAGGTCGCGACCAGCATGACGGTGAGCATCGCGGCGAGCAGCGCGGCACCGGACTGCGAACGCTGATTCTTCTTCGTCGTCGTGGTCGTGGTCATGATTTGGGCGACCCGACGGTCGGGCGGACCCAGTCGCGCGTGAGCGTGCCCGAGAGGCCGTCGCCGGGCGGCAGGTTCAGCACCAGGCGCACGCCGTCGGGCATGGCAATGACGGGGGGCGCGGGGTTGGCCGGGTTGGGCACGGAAGGAGCCAACTGGCCGGCGGGCACCCAGTTGTTGTCGCGGAAGTAGAAGAGCTGCCAGCTGTTGGCGGCCATCAGCGTGGTCTCGGAGGCGGTGCCGGTCTGCGTGCCGCCGTCCTGCGACCAGGCGCCGGCCATGTCCCAGGCCTGCTGCCATTCGCCGCGCGTGGAAAAAGGCTGCGACTGCCAGCGCCGCCAGCGCGTGCCGTCGGCACCGGAGCGCAGCGTCCAGGCCACCACCAGCACGGACGGCGAGTTGGCATCGCTGCCGCGGCGCGTGAGCCGCAGCACGCGGCCGTCCCAGTCGATCGGGCGGGTCTGCGCGAGCGTGGTCGCGGCGTCGAGGTCGGCGCCCCACTGCGCGAGCGTGGCCTGCAGCGTCAGGATGGCGTCGGCGCGCTGCTGGTTCTGCGAGGTGGCGCGCGACATGCTGTCGAGCCCGCGCCAGCTCACCAGCGACAGCAGCGCCATCACGGCAATGGCCACGAGCAGCTCGATCAGCGTGAAGCCGCGCGCGGCGCCAAGGCGGCGGGCGTTCCGTGCCATCAGTAGCGCCCCACGACGGTCGAGATGCGCAGGATCGGCGCGTTGGCTTCGTCGCGCACCTGCACGTCGACGCGGCGAAAGTTCGGGTTGAGCGTGGCCACGGTGCTGGTGGTCACGTTGAACGACACGCCCGCTTGCGCGCAGATCGAGCCCGAGTCGCCCACGGCGGGCATCTGCCGCGACAGGCGGGCCTTGGCGAGTTCGTTCTCGGCGCACAGGTCGGCCAGCACCAGGTCGGACTGGCGCTGCGCATTGCGCGTGAGCGACATCGTGGCCTGCGAGCCGGCCGCCAGCGCCAGCGCGACGATGCCCAGCGCGATCAGCACCTCGATCAGCGTGAAGCCGCCGTGGCGCGAAGCGGGGCGGGTCAGGATGCTGCGGCTCATGGTGCGTCGGCGAAAACGGTGAAGGGCCGCAGCCCGTCGGTGGCGATGCGCAGAGAGCGCGCGGGCGGCCCGGCCGAATAGAGCGTGACCTGCTGCGCCGCAATGATCGGATCGGGCCCGAGCTGCAGGGCCGGCACCTGCGTGCCGTTGGCGAGCGCGGCCTGGGCCGTGATGCCCTCGGCAGCCCAGCCGCTGGGCAGCGCGTCGGCGGGCAGGCCGTCGAACACGAAGCTGCCTTCGACCGACCTCCAGCGCACCGCGACGCCGCTGGCGCGCGACTGGGCGCGGGCCGATTCGAGCAGCGCGGCGAGCCGGTCGGCCTCGCGGTCGAGCCTGGCGGCGTTGGTGTCGCGCATCGCGAAGCTCACGGCGGCGGTGGCGATCGCGATGATGGCGATCACCACGATCAGCTCCAGCAGCGTGAAGCCGGAAGAGGGCGAAGGGTGCTGGTTGCGGCGCGGTGCGCCTGTGCCGCTACTGCCAGCTGCCGATGTCGGCATTCTTGCCTTCGCCGCCGCTCTGGCCGTCGGCGCCGAACGAGAGCACGTCGATCTCGCCCTTGATGCCCGGGTTCATGTACTGGTAGGGGTGGCCCCACGGGTCGTTGGGCAGCTTCTCGACGTAGGGCTTCCAATTGGGCGCGGCGGGGCCCGTGGTCGGGCGCGTCAGCAGCGCCTGCAGGCCCTGCTCGGCCGTGGGGTAGCGTTGGTTGTCCAGGCGGTAGAGCTTGAGCGCCTGCATCAGGTTGTTGATGTCGGTGCGCGCGGCCGTCACGCGGGCGTCGTCGGCGCGCTCAATCACGTTCGGCACGATCAGCGCCGCCAGCACGCCGATGATGACCAGCACCACCATCAGTTCGATCAGCGTGAAGCCGCGTTGGGCGGTGCGGGAAGCGGCACGAAGGAATTTGTTCATAGGTTGGGCGGACATGATTCGGAAAGCGCGCTGCATGATAATCCGCGCCCATGACAAGTCCTTACTCCGCTGCCCGCTGGCATGCCCCACTTGCAACGACCGGGCTTTGGGCGCTGGCCGCCGGCGCCGCGGTGTTCTGGGTGCTCCGGCTGGCGTCGCCCACCGACGTCGTGGCCGCGGCGGCGAGCATGCCGCGGCCGTCGGTCGCGGCCGATACCGATGCGGTGGCGCGCCTGCTGGGCGTGCTGCCCGCGTCGAGTTCGGCGCCGGTGGCGCCGGAAGCCGCGAGCCGCTTCGCGCTGTCGGGCGTGGTGGCGGACCCGTCGAAGCAGGGGGCGGCGCTGATCGCCATCGACGGCAAGCCGCCGCGGCCGTTCCGCGTCGGCTCGAAGGTCGGCGACAACTACGTGCTGCAGTCAGTGGGGCTGCGTTCGGCAACGCTCGGCGCGCAGGCCGACGGGCCGGCGGCGTTCACGCTGCAATTGCCGGTGCGCGCGCCGATCAGCCTGAGCGCGCCGGCGCCGCTGTCCGCCGTGACATCGCCCACGCCGGTCGGACTGCCGCCGGCGACGATGCCTGCGGTGATGGCGCCGCCGCCTTTGCCGCAGCAGCAGCCCGGGGCGGCGCCGCAGCCCGCGCAAGCGCAGTAGCGCTGATGACGCAGGTCTCGCGAATCACGCGAACGACGATCGAAGCCGGCCTTGCGCCGGCTTTTGTTTTTCCGCGGGCTTTCGCTCAGGCCTGCAGGAAGAGCCGGTACGCCGGGTTCGCCGTTTCCTCGACGTAGGGATAGCCCAGCGTTTCGAGGAAGGCCGCGAACTCGGTGGACTCCCCGGCCGGCACCTGCAGCCCGACGAGGATGCGGCCGTAGTCGGCGCCCTGGTTGCGGTAGTGGAACAGGCTGATGTTCCAGTTCGGCCGCATCAGGCTCAGGAACTTCAGCAGCGCGCCGGGGCGCTCGGGGAACACGAAGCGCAGCAGGCGCTCGTCGTGCGCAAGGCCGGTGCGCCCACCCACCAGGTGTCGCAGATGCTCCTTGGCGAGTTCGTCGTGCGTGAGGTCGAGCGCGTCGAAGCCGTGGTCGTTGAAGATCCGCGCGATGGTGGCCGACTCGCCGCGCGCCGACGTGGTCAGGCCGACGAACACGTGGGCCTTGGCGGCGTCGCTGATGCGGTAGTTGAACTCCGTCACGTTGCGCAGCGCACCGCCGCCGGTGCCAGCGGCTTCGTCTTCGCTCGCGGGCATTTCGCTGACCAGTTCGCAGAAGCGGCGGAAGCTGCCGCGCTCTTCGGGAATCGTGACGGCGAACAGCGCCTCGCGTTCTTCGCCGACCTCGGCGCGCTCGGCAACGAAGCGCAGGCGGTCGAAGTTCATGTTCGCGCCGCAGAGGATGGCCGCGTAGGTCTCGCCGTGGCGGCCGTGCTGCGCCACGTACTGCTTGATCGCCGCCACCGCGAGCGCGCCCGCGGGTTCGACGATCCCGCGCGTGTCCACGAAGATGTCCTTGATGGCCGCGCACACGGCATCGGTGTCGACCGCGATGTAGTCGTCCACCAGTTCGTTGGCGATGCGGAAAGTTTCCTCGCCGACGAGCTTGACGGCGGTGCCGTCGGAGAACAGGCCGACGTCGGGCAGGCTCACGCGTTGGTGCGCGGCGACCGACTGCATCATTGCGTCGGAGTCGTTCATCTGCACACCGATCACCTTGATCTCGGGACGCACGGCCTTGATGTAGTTGGCCACGCCGGAGATCAATCCGCCGCCGCCGATCGCAACGAACACGGCATCGAGCGGGCCCTGGTGCTGGCGCAGGATTTCCATCGCGATGGTGCCCTGGCCCGCGATGACGTCGGGGTCGTCGAAGGGATGCACGAAGGTCAGGTTCTGCTGGGCCTGCAATTCGAGCGCATGCAGATAGGCGTCTGAATAGCTCTCGCCGTGCAGCACGATTTCTCCGCCGAAACCACGCACCGCATCGATCTTCAATTTGGGCGTGGTCACCGGCATCACGATGACGGCGCGCGTGCCGAGCTTGCGCGCGCCCAATGCAACGCCTTGCGCGTGATTGCCGGCTGAAGCGCAAATCACACCGCTCGCCAATTGCGCGGCGCTCAGGTGCGCCATCTTGTTATAGGCACCTCTGAGCTTGAAGCTGAAGACCGGCTGCTGGTCTTCGCGCTTGAGCAAAACAGTGTTGCCGAGCCGCTCGCTGAGCGCTCGCGCTTTCTCCAACGCGGACTCGACAGCGACGTCGTAAACCCGGGCGTTGAGAATTTTTCTGAGATAGTCGGCGGGCGTCAGCGCCGCATGAACAGATGCATCGCGCACGATATTTTCCAAGGGAGTTTTCATTTGCTAACCAACGATGATAAGAGGCATCGGGATTGCATGCGGGGTAAGACATGGACACAAATGTCATAAATCTCTTTTACAGAGTCCCGGCTGCCAATGATTCGGGTTTTTGGCGCGCAACTATTCCGCGATTCACATGCCCGCTAATCCGTTTACGGTTGAGCAAAATTTGTTATCCGTTTCTGTCAGCGACCTCTCGAAGGGACTGATGCAAGCGGAGGCCGCACGCGTCCAAAGAAAAGAAATTGGGCGCCCGACATGGCAAGTGATGGGCAACAGACTGCGTGCGCACATCGTTCCGTTGCTGGGCGAATTGCCCGCGCAGTCGTTCGCCACATCGGACGCGCAACGCCTGATCGATCACCTCGGCGCGCAAGGCTTTACCAGCACGACGATCGCGCAGTACCTGGTCTTGTTGCGCAAGGTCGTGATGCACGGCGTACACACCGGCGTGCTGCGCGACGCGCCTGCATTTCCGAAAGTGAAGGTGCGCAGCCAGCCGCGCGGCAGCTTCAGCGTGACGGAGTACCGGTCGATCATTTCGACCGCGCGCAGCTTGCGCGGGCACTCGCATCCGGTGCTCGATCAGCTGTCGGCCGGCGAGCGGTTCTGGATTGCGCGAGAACTGCTGGTGATGCCCGACGAGTTGCCCTGGCTGATTCGCTGGATGGTCAACACCTTCGTGCGCCCGAGCGACATCAAGCTCATGAAGAACAAACACATCGAGGTGGTGCGCGGCAAGCACGTCTACCTGCGGATGAACTTGCCGGAGACCAAGCGGCACAGCCAGCCCATCGTGAGCTTGCGTCCTGCCGTGCGTGTTTATGAATGTTTGCTCGCTTATCGCACCGAGCATGGCCATGGCGGCGCGGAAGACTACATCTTCATGCCGCACCTGAAGAATCGTGAGCACGCGTTGGCGGTGCTCAACTTCTTCTTTCACTGGGTGCTCGAGAAGGCGAGGCTCGAGAAAGGCCCGCTGGGCCAATCGCGAACGCTCTATTGCCTGCGCCACACCGCGATCACATTGCGGCTGTTGTACGGGCAGGGCATCGACATGCTGACCTTGGCGCGCAATGCGCGCACGAGCGTCAACATGGTCGAACGTTTCTACGCGTCGGTGTTGAGCGGAGAAATGAATGTGGGGCTGCTGCAGAGCCGGCGAGGCCGGACGAGCTGAAGAGGAACGGCAAAAAGCCGCCCGGCGTGAACCGGGCGACTTGAGGCTTTGCTGATTCGAACTGGCGAGGGCCAGCATGGGAATCAGAGCGCGATCAGAACGCGTGACGGATACCGAAGTCGTAGCCGGTCGAGGTCTTCGGGGTGAAGCCAGGCATTGCGCTGTAGAAGGCCGGGCCGCCCACGGTCAGTGCAGCGCCGTTCTTGTTGCTCACGCGAGCGACCGCGGTGTACAGCGCGGTGCGCTTCGACAGGTTGTAGACGTAGCCGAGCGCCAGCTTGTTGGCTTTCGGGTCTGCAGCACGCGGCTCCACGGCCGTGTTGTAGTTGTACTTCACAGCCGAATAGGAGGCGTTGATCAACCCAGCGCCGACTGGCACGCTCACACCGAGCAGGTAACCCTTCAGGTCGACATCGGGGCGCTCGCCCGAGATCGGCGTGACTTCGTAGTCACGCGAGTTCTTGGCGCGCGACAGCTCGCCGAAGAGCTTTGCGGGACCGAAGTCGTAGGAAGCGCCCAGGTTGAAGGTCTTCACCGAATCGGTGATGCCGGCGTAGTACTGGTCGCCAACCGTGCTGTTGCCGTAGGCAATGGCCATGTCCAGAGGACCGTTGGCGTAGCCGAAGCGTCCGCCGATGTAGCGGCCAGCGCGCGAGTTGTTCGCCGCGTCAGGTGTGAAGACGCCGCGGTCGTATTTGGTTTGCTCGCTGAAACCGTACATCACCTGGCCGTAGAAACCACCCAGGTTCGGCGGCAGGAAGTAACCGATCGAATTGCTCGCACGATCGTAGTTCTGGTTGCCGGCGAAGCCGCCCGAGTCCTTGGCACCGGCGGTGTTGACGTTGAAGCCGTTCGCGGTGTTGATCAGGTTGGAGCCGACACCGTTGGTGCCGAACGGATCGAACACGGTGTCGTTCCAGAACGTGGGGGTGTAGTCACGACCCAGGCGGACTTCGCCGAAACCACCGGAGAGGCTTACGGTGGAGCGACGCTTGAACGTGGCGACTCCGGTAGCGCCGTCGTCGTTGCTGATGGGGGCTTCGAGCCAGAAGCTGGCTGCCAGGCCGCCCCCGAGGTCCTCCGTGCCACGGAAGCCCAGGCGGCTGGTGTTGTAGCCCGAGTTGGACAACGCGGTTTTGCTGGCGCGAACGCTGCCGCGGTTCGTATAAGCAGGAACACCGAGCTGATTGGCTAGAACAGTGGGCCTGCGATCCTGCGAACTGGACGAATAGCTACTGATCGACGCGTCGACCACACCGAACAGCGTGACGGACGACTGAGCCGAGGCAACACCGGCACCACCGGCGAGAGCCAGGGCAGCCAGAGCAGCTGCCCTTTTCGGCGCAAAGCCTAGAGTGGCCGCAGCGCCTGGCGGACCTGCAAAGAAAAAAAGCCCCGAGCTTTGCAGCTCGGGGCTAAATCCACCAATTGGAAGGGTGGAGGAGACAACTGGGTGCACACACGGTGGTGCGCAATGAAATAAAGTATATCGACTGTTTGTTGCGATGCAACAAGCGAGTGACGCTTTTCCCACACACAAACGGGTGTTGGCGTGCATTTTTGCCCGACATCCTTCACTGGAAACTCAAAAATTCATGGAATGCACAGTAAGTTGGACCGGTGATGCGGGCACCCGGTCGGCCATGGGCTTCGTCGCCGAGACCGGCAGCGGCCACGTTCTGATGATGGACGGTGCGCCCGATGCCGCCAAACCCGAGAACGGCGGCCAGAACCTGGCGGCCAGGCCGATGGAAACCGTGCTGGCCGGCACGGGCGGTTGCACGGCCTACGACGTGGTCCTGATCCTCAAGCGCGGACGCCATCGCGTTGAGCGTTGCAGTGTCAAGCTGACCAGCGAGCGCGCGGAAAAGGATCCGAAGGTCTTCACCAAGATCCACATGCATTTCACCGTGGCGGGCAAGGGTATTCCGGCCTCCGCCGTGGAGCGTGCGATTGCGCTGAGCCACGAAACCTATTGTTCGGCCAGCATCATGCTGGCGAAGACCGCCGAGATCACGACCAGTTTCGACCTAATCGAAACCTGAGGCCGGCGGCCCGCCTTCGCTCGTCAGATGCGGTGCGCCAGCGTGGTCATCACGCGGGAGGCCATGCGCATCAGGGCCTTGGCCGGTGCCGGCAACTCCGCGGCGCCGGCATCGACGGCCTGCGCGGCATGGCGCGCTTCGTCGACTTTCATCTGCTCGACCACGGCCCTGGAGGCGCTGTCCGCGAGCGGCAAGCGGTCCAGATGGCTGTCCAGGTGGGCTTCCACCTGACGTTCGGTCTCCGCGACGAAGCCCAGGCTCCAGGGGTCCCCGAGGCGTCCCGCGACGAGGCCCAGGCCGAACGCACCTGCATACCAGACCGGGTTCAGAAGGGACGGCCGCGCGCCCAGGTCGTCCAGGCGCTGGCGCGTCCAGGCCAGATGATCGGTCTCTTCGTGAGAGGCTTCGATGAAGTGCGCGCGCAAGGCCGGATCGCGCGCCACGGCGGCCTGGGCGGTGTAAAGCGCTTGTGCGCAGACTTCCCCGACATGGTTCACGCGCATCAGCGCACCGGCTTCGCGGCGCTCGGCTTCGCTCAATTCGCCGGGCGCCCGGGCGGGCGCGGGCAGAGAGCGGGTGGCGTGGGGGCGGGCGAACAGCGTGCGCAAAGCCGCGTCCGCCGCGGTCAGAACGGGGTCGAACAGGAACGTCATGCACCGATTTGACCGCACATGGGAAATGCCGGTCGGCAATGCTGTCATATTTCACATGGTGGTGTAGTGAGGGGCTAAGTCCTTTGTTGCAGGCGTGCAACGAAACGCGTGAGCCAGCCCACATTTCGGGCGATTTGTTTTGCCCTGCCGCAGCGGCTCTGGTGCAATAGCATCAACTTCCCAAAAGGAGGTTGGCCCGGGGTCCGGTGGGAGCACTAAGTGCCAGTCACAGTGAGCCCTTCGCACCGGAGCCCTATGTTTAACCTTGGAGAAACTTGCAATGAAAAAATCTCTAGTTGCTCTGGCTGCCCTGGCTGTTGCCGGTGTTGCCTCGGCTCAGTCGTCCGTCACGCTGTTCGGTGTGGTCGACGCGTCGATCAGCGGCTACTCGAACACCGCCCGCGACAACCGCGCGACCGTGTTCCCCAACCAATTCGGCGTTCCTGTTTACCTGAACCAAGGTTCGGTCAAGACCAGCAACCGTCAACTGGCTAACTCGGGTTACAACTCGAGCCGCATCGGCTTCCGTGGTACGGAAGACCTCGGCGGTGGCCTGGCTGCCAGCTTCTGGCTCGAAGCCCCGATCACCAACGACGACGGTCAACAAGGTATCTCGACGTTCGCTCGTCGTTCGACCGTGAGCCTGTCGGGTGGTTTCGGTGAAGTTCGCCTGGGTCGTGACTACACCCCCACGTTCTGGAACGACACCGTGTTCGATCCGTTCGGCACCAACGGCGTCGGCACCAACCTGATCTTCGCGGCTGCCAACTCGTTCGGCAACTTCGCACCGAAGGTCACGCCGGTTCCTGGCGTGTACAACGTTCCTAACGTGAACGGCAACAACACGACCCGTGCCAGCAACACCATCGGTTACTTCCTGCCGCCGAACCTGGGTGGTTTCTACGGCCAAGTGATGTACGGCTTCAGCGAAGCCACCAAGTACAGCTCGGCCATTCAGCCGACGATTGCTGACGGCGCCGCACGTGCTGGCCGTTACATCGGTGGCCGCTTCGGTTACGCCAATGGTCCTCTGGACGTCGCAATTGCTTACGGCAGCAGCACGATCGGTGATCAGTACTATGTCGGCACGACTACCAAGGTCAACACCCTGAACCTCGGCGCTTCGTATGACTTCGGTCCTGCAAAGCTCTTCGGTGAAGTGTCGAAGATCCGTAACAAGATCGACTACGAAGTCACGCCTCTGCTGGGCGGCCGTCCCAACATCGACCTGACCGGCTATCTGCTCGGCGTGACCGTTCCGGTCGGCGCTGGCCTGATCCGTGCTTCGTGGTCGCATGTCAAGCAGGACAACAATCTGCCGTTCGACTACTTCAACACGGCTAACAACCTCGATCCGAAGGCTAACAAGCTGGCTCTGGGCTACGTGCACAACCTGTCGAAGCGCACGGCTCTGTACGCTACGATCGCTCGCATCAGCAACAAGAACGGCGCTGGCCTGACCGTGGGCGGCCCTGGCTTCTACAACCCGGCTGCTCCGTCGGCTTACAACGGTGTCTTCACCCCGAAGACCTCGACCGGCTACGACTTCGGTATCCGTCACGCTTTCTAATTTGACGCTGGCGTAAGCCAGCTTCGAATCGAAAAAGCTAAAAGCCACTCGACGCAAGTCGAGTGGCTTTTTTTCGTCTGGAAGATGCATCCCGCCCTCGGGAAATCACGCAGCGTACCCCCGGGGAACCACCGTGCGGGCACGCACCTTGCACTGCTAGCATGCCCGTTCACTTTGTTTGCTGAATGATTGCCTTTGTACTGCGCCGCCTGATCCAGGCCGTGATCGTGATGATCGCGGTCGCGTTCATTGCCTTCCTCCTCTTCCAATATGTCGGTGACCCCGTCGTGTTCCTCCTGGGGCAGGACGCCAAGCCCGACCAGATCCGCGAACTGCGCGCCGCATTGGGGCTCGACCAGCCCTTCTTCGTGCAGTTCTGGCACTTCCTCGTCAATGCCGCGCAGGGCGAGTTCGGGCTGAGCCTGCGCCAGGGCGCCAAGGTGTCGCGCCTGATCGGCGAACGCTTCCCGGCCACGCTCGAGCTCGCATTGGTGGCCGCCGTGCTCGCGCTCTTCATCGGCATTCCGATGGGCGTCTACACCGCGCTGCGTCGCGGCACGTTCATGAGCCAGGTGTTCATGACCGTGTCGCTGCTCGGCGTGTCGCTGCCCACCTTCCTGATCGGCATCCTGCTGATCCTCGTGTTCGCCGTGACGCTGGGCTGGTTCCCGAGCTTCGGCCGCGGCGAGACCGTCAAGCTCGGCTGGTGGACCAGCGGCCTCTTCAGCGCCGACGGCTGGCACCACATCGTGCTGCCGGCGGTGACGCTCGCGATCTTCCAGCTCACGCTGATCATGCGGCTGGTGCGCGCCGAGATGCTCGAGGTGCTGCGCACCGACTACATCAAGTTCGCGCGCGCACGGGGCCTGTCGAACCGCGCCATTCACTTCGGCCACGCGCTCAAGAACACGCTGGTGCCCGTGATGACCATCACCGGCCTGCAACTGGGCGGCCTCATCGCCTTCGCCATCATCACCGAGTCGGTGTTCCAGTGGCCCGGCATGGGCCTGCTGTTCATCCAGGCCGTGACCTTTGCCGACATCCCGGTGATGGCCGCCTACCTGTGCCTCATCGCGCTGATCTTCGTGGTGATCAACCTCGTGGTCGACCTGCTGTATTTCGTGGTCGATCCGCGTCTTCGCGTCGGCAAGGCAGGAGGACATTGAGATGACGACAGCGACCCTCGCGGCTCCGCGCCTCATGGCTTCCGGCCGCGCGTTCGCGCACATCGCGAACTTCTATCCCGAGATCACGGCCTTTCGCCGCGACCTGCACGCCCACCCCGAACTCGGCTTCGAAGAGGTCTACACCTCCGGCCGCGTGCGCGAGGCCCTGCGCGCCTGCGGCGTCGACGAGATCCACGAGGGCATCGGCAAGACCGGCGTCGTCGGCGTCATCCGCGGCCGCTCGACGGCCAGTGGCCGCATGATCGGCCTGCGCGCCGACATGGACGCGCTGCCCATGCGCGAGGACAACGACTTCGGCTGGCGCTCCGCGAGCGACGGCCTCATGCACGGCTGCGGCCACGACGGCCACACGGCCATGCTGGTCGGCGCCGCGCGCTACCTCGCCGAGACGCGCGACTTCGACGGCACCGCCGTGCTGATCTTCCAGCCCGGCGAGGAAGGCTTCGCCGCGCCCGCGTGATGATCGAGGACGGCCTGTTCGACCGCTTCCCCGTGAACGCCGTCTACGCCATGCACAACTGGCCCGCCATGCCCGCCGGCACCGTGGGCATCAACCGCGGCGCGATGATGGCCGCGGCCGACCGCATCACCATCACCATCACGGGCAAGGGCGGCCACGGCGCGCACGCCTACCAGACCATCGACCCCGTGATGGTCGCGGCGCACATCATCACCGCCGTGCAGACCATCGTCTCGCGCAACGTGCGCCCCATCGACGCCGCCGTCATCAGCATCTGCGCGATGCAGGCGGGCGACCTCGGCGCGATGAGCGTGGTGCCGGGCGAGGCCACGCTGGTGGGCACCGTGCGCACCTTCAGCGCGCGCGTGCAGGCGCAGGTCGAGCAGCGGCTGAACGAGTTGTGCTCGGCCATCGCCACCGGCTTCGGTGCCACCGCTTCCATCAAGTACGAGCGCATCTACCCCGCCACCATCAACACCGCGCCCGAGGCCATGTTCGCGGCCGACGTGGCGCAGGCGCTGGTCGGCGCGAAGAACGTCGAGCGCAGCATGGAGCCCAGCATGGGCGCCGAGGACTTCTCCTTCATGCTGCAGAAAAAAGCCGGTGCCTATCTGCGCATCGGCCAGAACGTGCACAACGGTGCTTACCTGCACAACAGCCGCTACGACTTCAATGACGAGATCCTGCCGCTCGGCGCCGCGTTGCATGCGGGCCTGATCGAGCAGGGCATGCCGCTTGCCGCCACCCGCGGTGCGCAGCCAGGGAAAGCCGCCGCCACCGCGGCGTCGTGATGTGTTTGATTCCAACCCGAGGAGTGTTCCCATGAGTTTCATGAAGAAGAATCTGGCCGCGGCCGCCGTCTTGTGCGCCCTGGGCGCCGTCAGCATGGTCGCCGGCGCGCAGACCATCCGCATCGCGAACCAGGGGGACGCGCTGTCGCTCGACCCGCACTCGCTGAACGAGTCGCTGCAGTTGAGCGTCACCGCCAACGTCTATGAAACCCTCGTGGGCCGCAACAAGGACCTGAGCCTTGCGCCGCTGCTCGCCACCAGCTGGAAGCAGACCTCGCCCAACGTGTGGCGCTTCGAACTGCGCAAGGGCGTGGTGTTCCACGACGGCACGCCGTTCACCGCCGACGACGTGGTGTTCAGCTTCGCGCGCGCCCAGGGCGACGGCTCCGACATGCGCGCCACGCTGAGCGACATCAAGGCCGTGCGCAAGGTCGGCGACCTCGCCGTCGAGATCGAGACCAACGGCCCGTTCCCCATCCTGCCCGACGTGATCTCGCTGACCATGATCATGAGCAAGAAATGGTGCGAGGAAAACCAGGCCACCAAGCCGGTCGACCGCCGCAAGGGCATCGAGAACACGGCCTCGTTCAAGGCCAACGGCACCGGCCCGTTCCGCGTGCGCGAGCGCCAGCCCAACGTGCGCACCGTGTTCACGCGCAACGGCACCTACTGGGGCAAGATCGACGGCAATGCGCAAGAGGTCATCTTCACGCCCATCGCCAACCCCGCCACCCGAGTGGCCGCGCTGGTTTCCGGCGAGGTCGACGTGATGGAGCCGGTGCCCGTGCAGGACATCGCCCGCATCAACGCCGCGCCCAACGCCCGCGTGATCACCGGCCCCGAGATGCGCACCATCTTCCTGGGCATGGACCAGAAGCGCGACGAGCTGCAGTACTCGAACATCAAGGGCAAGAACCCGTTCAAGGACAAGCGCGTGCGACAGGCCTTCTACCAGGCCATCGACATCGTCGCATCCAGAAGACCGTCATGCGCGGCGCCTCGCGCCCCACCGGCCTGCTGGTCGGCCCCGGCATCAACGGCTGGACGGCCGAGCAGGACAAGCGCCTGCCCTATGACGTCGAAGCCGCCAAGAAGCTGCTGACCGAAGCCGGCTACCCCAACGGCTTCGAGGTGTCGCTGAACTGCCCGAACGACCGCTACGTGAACGATGGCCAGATCTGCCAGAGCGTGGCCGCCAACCTCGCGAAGATCGGCGTCAAGATCAACCTCGTGGCCGAGACCAAGGGCACCTACTTCCCGAAGGTGCTGCGCCGCGACACCAGCTTCTACATGCTGGGCTGGACCCCGACCACCTACGACTCGCACAACGCGCTGAGCTCGCTCACCTCCTGCCCCGACGACAAGGGCACCGGCCAGTTCAACCTGGGCGCGTACTGCAACCCCAAGCTCGACGAACTGACCAAGAAGATCCAGTCCGAGAGCGACAAGGCCAAGCGCAACGAGATGATCAAGGAGGCGTTCAAGATGCACGCCGACGACGTGGGCCACCTGCCGCTGCACCAGCAGTCGCTGGCCTGGGGCGTGAGCAAGAAGGTCGAGCTGGTGCAACTGGCCGACAACTTCATGTACTTCAAGTGGATGAGCATCAAGCCGTGATCCCGCTGGCCGCTCACGAGGCGGCCTGACCATGGGCCCGCTTCTTGCGGGCCCATTCCTTTTGCCTCACGATGAAAAAAACCCTCGCCCGCTGGGCCGACAGCGATGTCGGCTACAGCTTTCGCACATCGCCGGTGGCCATTGCCGCGGCGCTCATCGCGCTGGTCTGCGTCGTCTGCGCGGTGTTCGCCGGCTGGGTGTCGCCGCACAACCCCTTCGACCTCGCGGCCCTCGAACTCGGTGATGCGCGGCTGCCGCCCGCATGGACCGCCGAAGGCTCGTCCAAGTACCTGCTCGGCACCGACGACCAGGGGCGCGACATTCTCTCGGCCGTCATCTACGCGCGCGCATCTCGCTGATCGTCGGCCTGGTGTCGGTGGTGCTGTCGGTGGTCGTGGGTGTGGTGTTCGGCCTGCTCGCCGGCTTTCTCGGCGGCTGGCTCGACTCCTTCCTCATGCGCGTGTGCGACGTGATGCTGTCGTTCCCGCCGATCCTGGTGGCGCTGCTGATCGCCGGCGTCGGGCGCGCGCTGTTTCCCGGCGCGCACGAGTCGCTGGCCTTCGGCGTGCTGATCATTTCCATCTCGCTCACGGGCTGGGTGCAGTACGCGCGCACGGTGCGCGGCTCCACGCTGGTGGAGCGCAACAAGGAATACGTGCAGGCCGCGCGCGTCACCGGCGTGGCGCCGATACGCATCATGCTGCGCCACGTGCTGCCCAACGTGATGGGGCCGGTGATGGTGCTGGCCACCATCCAGGTCGCGACCGCGATCATCACCGAGGCCACGCTGTCGTTCCTCGGTGTCGGCGTGCCGCCCACGTCGCCCTCGCTGGGCACGCTCATCAGCATCGGCAACCAATACCTGTTCTCGGGCGAATGGTGGATCACGGTGTTTCCGGGCCTGATGCTGGTGCTGATCGCGCTCAGCGTGAACCTGCTCGGCGACTGGCTGCGCGACGCCCTCAACCCGAGACTTAGATGATCACCCCCAGTCTTCGCGCACTTCGTGTCGCTTCGCCAACCCCCTCGCCGGGGGCAACACCAGCGGCCTGGCAAAGCCGGTTCCGCGGTGTTCCTGGAATGTCGCCCCTTGGAGCCCGATGGAAGGTAGCGCCATGAGCTTGCTGCAAGTCAAAGACCTCGTTGTCGAGTTCCCCCACCGCCGCGGCACGCTGCGCGCGCTCGACCAGATTTCGTTCGACATCGCGCCCGGGGAAATCCTCGGCGTGGTGGGCGAGTCGGGCGCGGGCAAGTCGCTCACGGGCGCGGCCATCATCGGGCTGCTCGAGTCGCCGGGCCGCGTGGCCGGCGGCGAGATCCGCCTCGAAGGCCAGCGCATCGACAACCTCGACTTCGATGCGATGCGGCCCATTCGCGGCCGCAAGATCGGTGCGATCTTTCAAGACCCGCTGACCTCGCTGAACCCGCTCTACACCGTGGGCCAGCAATTGGTCGAGACCATTCGCACCCACCTGCCCGTGACCGACGCCGAAGCCCGCAAGCGCGCCATCGGCCTGCTGCAGGACACCGGCATTCCGGCCGCCGAACAGCGCATCGACCACTTCCCGCACCAGTTCTCGGGCGGCATGCGGCAGCGCGTGGTGATCGCGCTGGCGCTGGCGGCCGAGCCCAAGCTCATCGTGGCCGACGAGCCGACCACCGCGCTGGACGTGTCGATCCAGGCGCAGATCATCCAGCTGCTCAAGCACATCTGCAAGGAGCGCGGCGCGGCGGTGATGCTCATCACGCACGACATGGGCGTGATCGCCGAGACCTGCGACCGCGTGGCCGTGATGTACGCCGGGCGCATCGCCGAGATCGGCCCGGTGCACGAGGTGATCCACCAGCCCGCGCATCCCTACACCTCGGGCCTGATGGCCTCGATTCCCGACATGACGAGCGACCGCGAGCGGCTCAACCAGATCGACGGCGCCATGCCCCGGCTCAATGCCATTCCGCGCGGCTGTGCCTACAACCCGCGTTGCCCGCGCACCTTCGCGCGCTGCCTGACCGAGCGGCCCGAACTCATGCACGCCGGCGCCACGCGCGCGGCCTGCTGGCTGCACGACGCCACCGACCCGCATGCGGGCCAGGCCGAACTCGCCGCGCGGCACCACGACGCGCTTGCCGCCGGCGAACGCGCTACGCCCGAAGCGGCCGAACCCCTTGCCGAGGTGACGCGATGAGCGCCGTGATCGAACCCCGCAACGACACGTCGGCCACGGCCGGCGAACCGCTGGTGGTCGCGCACGACCTCGCGCGCACCTTCGACGTCTCGCCGCCCTGGCTCAACCGCGTGCTCGAGCGCAAGCCGCGCGTGCTGCTGCATGCGGTCGACGGCGTGAGCTTTTCCATCGAGCGCGGCAAGACGCTGGCGCTGGTGGGCGAGTCGGGTTGCGGCAAGAGCACCGTGGCGCGGCTGCTGGTGGGCCTGTACGCGCCCACGCGCGGCGGCCTGCAGTTCGACGGCCAGGACGCGCACGCCGCGTTCAAGACCGCCGAGGGCCGCAAGCTGCGCCGCCGCATCCAGATGATCTTCCAGGACCCCTACGCGAGCCTCAACCCGCGCTGGATCGTCGAGGACATCATCGGCGAGCCGCTGCGCGAGCACGGCATCCTCAGCGACAAGGCGGCGCTGCGCGAACGCGTGGGCGAACTGCTGAAGTCGGTCGGCCTGTCGCCGCTGGACATGAGCAAGTACCCGCACCAGTTCTCGGGCGGCCAGCGCCAGCGCATTTCGATTGCACGCGCGCTCGCCACGCAGCCCGAGTTCCTGGTGTGCGACGAGCCCACCTCGGCGCTCGACGTGAGCGTGCAGGCGCAGGTGCTCAACATCATGAAGGACCTGCAGCGCGAGCAGGGCCTGACCTACCTCTTCATCTCGCACAACCTCGCGGTGGTGCGCCACGTGGCAGACCAGGTCGGCGTGATGTACCTGGGCCGGCTGGTCGAGGTGGCCGACAAGCAGAGGCTGTTCGCGGCGCCCCAGCATCCGTACACGCGCATGCTGCTCGACGCGATCCCGCAGATGAAGCACACCGGCCGTTCGCGCACGCCGGTGCAGGGCGAAGTGCCCAACCCGCTGAACCCGCCCACGGGCTGCGCCTTTCATCCGCGCTGCCCGCACGCCAATGCGCGCTGCTCGGCGGAACGGCCGAAGCTGCTGGGCATCGCGGGCGTGCAGGTGGCCTGCCATGCGGTCGAGGAGGGCCGCATCTAGCACCGCGCGCTATTCCGGGTCGCCGCCGCGTGTTCGGCTTTAGGTCTATAACTCCTTGGTGCTTTCGTAAAAATCACACCGAGGAGAACAGCACATGTGGGCCTTGCTCTTGTTGCCCTTCGTGGGCTTGCTGTGGGTGCCGTTCTACAACAGCCCGCTGCCGGACCTGTTCGGCTTTCCTTTCTTCTACTGGTATCAGCTGCTGTGGGTGCCGGTCACGGCACTGCTGATCTGGATCGTCTACCGCCACGGGTATGAAGCGGGAGACGAATGATGGACGGCCAGATCAACTGGACCGCGCTGTCGGTCTTCGTCTTCTTCTTCCTGCTGGTCACGGTGATGGGCTTCTGGGCCTCGCGCTGGCAAAGCGGCGGCGCCAAGGACAAGGGCGCCCATCTCGACGAGTGGGGCCTGGGCGGGCGCAACTTCGGCACCTGGATCACCTGGTTCCTGGTGGGCGGCGACTTCTACACCGCCTACACCGTCATCGCGGTGCCCGCGCTGGTGTACGCGGTGGGGGCCTACGGCTTCTTCGCGCTGCCGTACACCATCCTGGTCTACCCGATCGTCTTCATCATCATGCCCAGGCTGTGGCACGCGGCGCACAAGGCCGGGCACGTGACGGCCGCCGACGTGGTGTACGGGCGCTACGGCTCGCGCGCGCTGGAGCTGGCCATTGCGGTGACGGGCGTGGTCGCGACCATGCCGTACATCGCGCTGCAACTGGTGGGCATGGAAGTGGTCATCAAGGCGCTGGGCCTGACGGGCGAGCTGCCGCTGGCGGCCGCCTTCGTGATCCTGGCGCTCTACACCTACTCGGCGGGGCTGCGGGCGCCGGCGCTCATCGCCTTCGTCAAGGACCTGATGATCTACATCGTGGTGCTGGTGGCGGTGGTGCTGGTGCCCATGAAGCTCGGCGGCTACGGCAGCGTGTTCCATGCGGCGGGCGATGCCTTCGCGGCCAAGGGCGGCGCGACCGGGCTCACGCTCAAGCCGGCGCAGTACCTGCCGTATGCCAGCCTGGCGCTGGGCTCGGCGCTCGCGGCCTTCATGTACCCGCACACGCTGACCGGCATCTTCGCGGCCAAGAGCGCCAACACCATCCGCAAGAACGCCGTGTTCCTGCCGGCCTACACGGTGCTGCTGGGGTTGATCGCGCTGCTGGGCTACATGGCCTACGCGGCCAAGCTCACGGTGAAGAGCAACAACGACGTGGTGCCCGCGCTGTTCAACGCGCTGTTCCCGTCGTGGTTCGCGGGCTTCGCGTTCGCGGCCATCGCCATCGGCGCGCTGGTGCCGGCGGCGGTGATGTCGATCGGCGCGGCCAACCTGTTCACGCGCAATTTCTGGAAAGCCTACGTGCGGCCCGACGTCACGCCGGCGGGTGAAGCCAAGGTCGCGAAGATCGTGTCGCTGGTGGTCAAGCTCGGGGCGCTGGTGTTCATCTTGTTCCTGCCCACCCAGTTCGCGCTCGACCTGCAGCTGCTGGGCGGCCTGTGGATCCTGCAGACCTTCCCGTCGGTGGTGTTCGGCCTGTTCTTCGGCTGGTTCCGTGCGCCGGCACTGCTCGCGGGCTGGGCCGTGGGGCTGGTCGGCGGCAGCTGGATCGCGTTCTCCGACGGCATCAAGCCGGTCCACACCTTCGTGATCGGCGACGGCAGCTACACGCTCTACACGGGGCTCACGGCGCTGGTGCTCAACATCGTGGTGGCGGTGGTGGTGCAGCTCGTGGTCAAGGGCGGGCCGCTGCGCGAGCCGCCGGTGCTCGCCAGGCAATAGACCTCAGACCCGGCCCGTTTCCGAAAAAGTGTGCGCAAAGGCACCGCCTTGCGCCGAAATCTGTTGCAGAGTGCCGCCATGCCAATGACGACCACTCTCGCTACTTCCGAACTGGGCCGCCGCGGCTTCCTGATGGGCACCGCCCTTGGCGCGACCGCGGTGCTGGCGTCGCTGGCCTGCAGCGTGCAGACCGCCAGCGCGGCCACTGGCGGCGCTTCCCGCCGCATGCCGGTGGTCTTCATCGGCCATGGCTCGCCCATGAACGCCCTTGCCGACAACGCCTTCACGCGCCGGCTGGCGGCGTGGGGCCGGGAGCTGCCGCGCCCCACGGCCATCCTCAGCGTGTCGGCGCACTGGCTGAGCCGGGGCGCGACCGGCGTCGGCATGCAGGCGCGGCCGAAGACCATCCACGACTTCGGCGGCTTTCCGCAGGCGCTGTTCGATGTGGAATACCCCGCGCCGGGCCACCCCGCGCTGGCGCAGGAAACGGTCGGCGTGGTGAAGCAGGCACCGGTGATCGCCACCGACCAATGGGGCCTGGACCACGGCACGTGGACGGTGCTGAAGCACCTGTACCCGAAGGCCGATGTGCCCGTGTTCCAGCTCAGCATCGACTACGACAAGCCGGCCGCCTTTCACTACGCGGTGGGGCGGGACCTGGCCGCGCTGCGCGACAAGGGCGTGCTGGTGATGGGCAGCGGCAACGTGGTGCACAACCTGCGCGCCACCGACCGCGGCACGCCCGACGGCCCGAGCGCCAGCCGCCCGTGGGCGCAGTCCTTCGACGATGCGGTGAAGTCGGCGCTGGCCGGCCGCGACGACCGCGCGCTGGTCGAGTACGCCAGGCTGGAAGGCGCGTCGACCGCCGTGGCGACGCCCGATCACTACTACCCGTTTCTCTACGCCCTGGGCGCCGCCGGGAGCGGCGAGCGCGCCAAGACGGTCTACGAGGGCTTCCAGTCGGGCACGCTCAGCATGCGTTGCCTGCAGTTCGGCTGAGCCTACTGCTCCTCGCCCCAGGAGAAGCCGTCGCGCGCGATCATTGCGCTGGACGCGCTCGGGCCCCAGGTGCCGGCCGCATAGGGGCGCGGGCCGCCGTCGGATTCCCAGCTGTCGATCAGCGGCTCGACCCAGCGCCATGCCTCTTCCTGCTCGTCGCTGCGCACGAACAGGTTCAGGCGCCCGTCGATCACGTCGAGCAGCAGGCGCTCGTAGGCGCCCACGCGCTCGGCGCCGAAACGCTTGTCGAAGTCCAGGTCGAGCTGCACCGGCGCCAGCTGCGTGGCCGCGCTCTGCGTGCCGTTGCTGCGCTGGCGGTTGTCCTGCGCCTGCGCGAGCATGTGCAGTTCCAGGCCGTCCTTGGGCTGCAGGTTGATCACCAGCTTGTTGACGTTGCCGGCCGGCGCGCGGTAGATGGCGTGCGGCGTGGGCCGGAAGTTGACCTCGATGCGTGCGTCGCGCGAAGCCAGCCGCTTGCCGGTGCGGATGTAGAAGGGCACGCCGGCCCAGCGCCAGTTGGCGATTTCGGTGCGCAGCGCCACGAAGGTCTCGGTGCGGCTGTCGGCCGGCACGCCGGCCTCGTCGCGGTAGCCGGGCACGCGCTCGCCGTAGGCCGTGCCGGCCGTGTACTGGCCGCGCACCGCGTGCAGGCTCAGGCTCTCGGCCGTCCAGGGCTTCAGTGCGCGCAGCACCTTGAGCTTTTCGTCGCGGATGGCGTCCGCGTGCGCGTTGATCGGCGGCTCCATGGCCACGGCGCACAGCAGCTGCAGCGCATGGTTCTGCACCATGTCGCGCAGCGCGCCGGTCTGGTCGTAGAAGGCGCCGCGCTTTTCCACGCCCAGGTCTTCAGCGATGGTGATCTGGATGTTGGCGATGTGCTCGCGGCGCCAGATGGGCTCGAACAGCGCATTGCCGAAGCGCATCGCGAACAGGTTCTGCACCGAGGGCTTGCCCAGGTAGTGGTCGATGCGAAAGACCTGCTTTTCCTCGAGCACCTTGCTCACCGCGGCGTTGATGGCGCGGTTGGACGCGAGGTCGTGGCCCAGCGGCTTTTCGAGCACGATGCGGGTGCTGGGCCCGTTCAGGCCGGCCGCGGCGATCTGCTCGACCACCTGCGTGAAGAGCGCGGGCGCGGTGGCCACGTACATCACCACCGTCTTGGCGTCGCGCTGCTTGAGCAGTTCGGCCAGCCGGGTGTAGTCGTCGGGCTTGGACAGGTCCATGCGCAGGTAGTGCAGCATCGACGCGAACTTCTTGAACTCGTCCGGGGAGGGGCGCTTGGCGCCTTCGACCGCGCTGAAGCGCGACTGGATCAGCTCGCGGTACTGGTCGTCGGAGTGATCGTCCCGTGCCACCCCGATGATGCGACCGTCTTGCGGGAGGCTGCCGTGCCGGAATGCCTGGAACAGCGCGGGCATCAGCTTGCGCCACGCGAGGTCGCCAGTACCGCCGAACAGAACGAGATCGAAGCTCATGAGAAAACTTTCCTTTGTCTGAGTGCCGAGCAGGCAATGTGCCAGTCGCGATGGTACTTGTACCGATTCGCCGAACCTGTACTAAAGCTACGCTGCCCAGTGGCCGCAAGGCCATTTTTTATTGCCGAGGCGGAGAATTCCAATGAAGAACAAGCTTTTTACCGCAGCCGCGCTGCTGGGTCTGTCGGCGGCGGCGTCGGCACAGACCGTCAACGTCATCTGCTCGGTGCAGGCCGAGTGGTGCAACGTGATCTCCACCGTCTACGCGCGCACCACCGGCGTGCGCATCAACATGGCGCTCAAGGGCTCGGGCGAGGCGCTGGCCCAACTGATCGCCGAGAAGGACAACCCCAAGACCGACGTCTGGTTCGGCGGCACGGGCGACCCCCACCTGCAGGCGGCCGAGCAGGGCCTGACGCTCGAATACAAGTCGCCCACGCTGGCACAGCTGCACCCCTGGGCGCAGCAGCAGGCCAAGCAGTCCGGCTACAAGACGGTCGGCATCTACTCGGGCCCGCTGGGCTTCGGCTACAACCCCGAGCTGCTGGCCAAGAAGAAGCTGCCCGTGCCCAAGACCTGGGCCGACCTGCTCAAGCCCGAGTACAAGGGCGACATCCAGGTGGCCAACCCCGCCTCCAGCGGCACGGCCTACACCATGATCGCCACGCTCGTGCAGATGATGGGCGAGGACAAGGCCTTCGACTACCTCAAGGCGCTGCACAAGAACGTGGGCCAGTACACCCGCTCGGGCACCGGCCCGATCAAGGCGGTGGCGCGCGGCGAGACGGCCGTGTCGATCAGCTTCGTGCATGACGGCCCGGGCGAGAAGATGCAGGGCTTCCCGGTCGAGACCATCACGCCCAGCGACGGCACCGGCGCCGAAATCGGCTCCATGAGCATCATCAAGGGGGCGCGCAACCTGGACGCCGCCAAGAAGTTCTACGAATGGGCGCTGACGCCCGCCGCGCAGGAGCTGGGCGCCGCCAACAAGCAGTTCCAGCTGCCGAGCAACGTGAACGCCAAGCTCGACCCGCGCATTCCGGACTTCAAGAAGATCAAGTTCATCAACTACGACTACGCCAAGTACGGCGCCAGCGCCGAGCGCCGCCGCCTGATTGCGCGCTGGGAAAAAGACGTCAATTCGCTGCCGCGCTAAGTGGACGCGCACGCCATCGACGCCGGCGCGCCGGTCAATCCGGCGTCCCTGGCCGCCGCCCGGCGCTCGCGGCGCTGGATCTGGGCGTGGGTCGTGCTGGGCCTGGCGGCCTACCTGCTGCTGCCCTGGTACGCCATTCAGGATTCAACCTGGTACGAAGCCGTTCCGCAGGTGTTCAGCCAGGCGGAGGGCGCCAACGGCCTGATGCAGGCGGCCACGCAGGGGCGCGGCTGGCTGTTCATCGGGCTGGCGGGCCTGCTGCTGTGCGCGGTCGGCGCATGGCTGCCGGCCGGCAGGGCGCAGGGGCGCTGGTTGCTGGCGGGCGGAGCGATCGGCGCCATCGGGCTGGCGGTCGCGGGCTTCACCATCGGCGCGCGGGGCTGGAGCTTCGCCGCGCTCAACACGCAATTCGGCGAGCTGGCGGTCAACCAGTTCGGCATCGGCGCGGGCGGCTTCGTGGCGCTCACCGCGCTGGTGCTGCTGGCGGCCTCGGTGTCGCGCGGCTCGGCCTCTTCAAGGGCGACCTGTTCGTGGCCGCCGCGGTGGTCGGCTGCGGCGTGCTGATGGCGCTGTTCATCGCCTACCCGGTGAGCAAGGCGCTGTCGGGCGCGTTCTTCAATGAAGACGGGCAGTGGTCGATCGGCGCCTTCGTTGCGCGGGTGTTCACCGAGCGCATCTGGGGGCTGGGCTGCCTGAGTGGCGGCGTGCGCTGCGGCGTGGCCTGGAACACGCTGGTGCTGGCGCTGCTCACGGCGGCCGGCACCACCTTTCTCGGCACCCTGATGGCGCTGATTGCCGAGCGCGGCAGCAAGCGCGGGCAGGGCGCGCTGCGGGTGCTGGCGCTGCTGCCGATCATCACACCGCCGTTCGTGGTGGGGCTGGGCCTGATCCTGCTGTTCGGCCGCGCGGGCATCGTCAATCAGTTGCTGGAGAGCGTGTTCGGCATCGAGCCCACGCGCTGGTTCTACGGCATGCCGGGCGTGCTGGTGGCGCAGCTGTTCGCGTTCACGCCCATCGCCTTCATGATCATGCGCGGCGTGGTGCAGGGCATTGCGCCGAGCCTGGAGGAGGCCGCGCAGATGCTGCGCGCCGACCGCCGCCGCACCTTCTTCACCATCACGCTGCCGCTGCTGAAGCCGGGGCTGGCCAACGCCTTCCTGGTCGGTTTCATCGAGAGCATCGCCGACTTCGGCAACCCGGTGGTGGTGGGCGGGCAGTTCTCGGTGCTGTCGACCGACATCTTCTTTGCCATCGTCGGCGCGCAGTACGACCAGGGCCGCGCCGCGTCGCTGGCCTGGGTGCTCACGCTGTTCGCGCTCGGTGTGTTCGCGCTGCAGCGCGGGTTGCTCGGCAAGCAGAACTACACCACCGTGAGCGGCAAGGGCGACGCCGGCATCGCGATGGCGCTGCCCGACGGCGTGCGCCGCACCATCTACTGCGTGGCGCTGCCGTGGATCGCGTTCACCGGCGTGGTCTACCTGTTCGCCTTCGCGGGCGGCTTCGTGCAGACCTGGGGGCGCGACTACACCTTCACGCTGAACCACTTCAAGAGCGCCTTCGCGCTGGAGTGGGGCCAGTTCGGGCTGGTGTGGGCGGGCACGGCGTGGAACTCGCTGATCACCACGCTCAAGCTGGCGGGCATCTCGGCGCCGATCACCGCGGCGCTGGGGCTGCTCATTGCCTGGCTGTTGGCGCGCAACGAGTTCAAGGGGCAGGGGCTGTTCGAGTTCGGCGCGCTGCTGGCCTTTGCCATTCCGGGCACGGTGCTCGGCGTGAGCTACATCCTGGCCTTCAACGTGCCGCCGCTGGAGCTCACGGGTACGGGGCTGATCATCGTGCTGTGCTTCATGTTCCGGACCTGCCGGTGGGCGTGCGGGCCGGCACGGCGGCCTTCAAGCAGCTCGACCGCTCGCTCGACGAAGCCTCGCTGATGCTGCGCGCCTCCACGTCGCAGACGCTCTTCAAGGTGGTGCTGCCGCTGCTGAAGCCGGCGCTGGTGGCCGCGCTGGTCTACAGCTTCGTGCGCGCCATGACGACGGTCAGCGCGGTGATCTTCCTGGTCACGGCCGAGAACGAACTGGCCACCACCTACATCATCGGCCGCGTGGGCAATGGCGACTATGGCATTGCGCTGGCGTACTGCACGGTGCTCATGATCCTGATGTCGCTGGCCATCGCGCTGGTGCAGTTCGTGGTGGGCGAGCGCAAGCTGGGGCGGCGAGGGGCCGCGCCATCGCAACAACACCAAGGGCATCACAAGATGGAGGGGCTCGCATGAACGGCATTGAATTCCGCGGCGTCACGAAGCGCTACGGCACGGACAAGAGCGCGCCGCTGGCCGTCAAGGGCATCAGTTTCGAGGTGCCCGTGGGCACGCTCACCACCATCCTCGGCCCCTCGGGCTGCGGCAAGACGACCACGCTGCGCATGATCGCGGGGCTCGAATCGCCCACCTCGGGCGCGATCTTCATGGGCGGGCGCGACGTCACCACGCTGGGCCCGGCCGAGCGCAACGTCAGCATGATGTTCCAGAGCTATGCGCTGTTCCCGCACATGAACGTGATCGAAAACGTGGGCTACGGCCTGCGCATGAGCGGCGTGAAGAAAGACGAGGCCACGGCAAGGGCGCGCGAGGCACTGCGCGGCGTGGGCCTGGTCGGCTTCGACGAGCGCCTGCCCAGCGAACTCTCCGGCGGCCAGCAGCAGCGCGTGGCACTGGCGCGCGCGTTGGTGCTCGAGCCGGCGGTGCTGCTGTTCGACGAGCCGCTGTCCAACCTCGACGCCCGCCTGCGGCGCGAGATGCGCGAGGAAATCCGCGCGCTGCAGCAGCGGCTGAAGCTCACGGTGGCCTACGTCACCCACGACCAGAGCGAGGCGCTGGCCGTGAGCGACCAGATCATCGTGATGGATCACGGCGTGATCGCCCAGCGCGGCACGCCCGAGCAGCTCTACGGGCGGCCCGAGAGCGAGTTCGTGGCCGGGTTCATGGGCGAGGCGATGGTGTTCCCGGCCACGGCGCAGTCCGACGGCAGCGTGGCGCTGGGCCCGCTGCGCCTGCAGCCGCGCTACGCGGTGGCGCCCGGCACGGTGAAGGTCGCGGTGCGCCCCGAGGCGTGGCAGATCGGCGCCACCGGCTCGGCGGACGGCCTGCCGGCCACGCTGCGCAAGGCCGCCTACCTGGGCAGCTTCTATGAATACGGCTTCGACACCACGCTCGGGCCGGTCTTCGTGGTGTCGACCGACCTGTCCCGCCCGCTGGCCGCCGGCGCGCAGACCACCCTGTCGCTGGGAGCCCATGGCGTGAGCGTGGTGCCCGGCGCATGAAACAATGGCGCCATGAACGTGGTTTTCGATCTTGGCGCCGTGCTGTTCGCATGGGAGCCCACGCGGCTGGTACAGACCCATCTTGCGCAGCACGCGCCCACTGAGGCGGCCGCGGCCGCCATGGGGCGGGCACTTTTCCATCACGACGACTGGACCGGCTTCGACTGCGGCACCCGCACGCTGCCCGACGCCATCGCCCGCATGTCGGCCCGGCTGGCGCTCCCTTCGGAGCCGCTGCACGCCATGCTCGACGGGCTGGGCGAGCGGCTGGAGCCCATCGGCGTCACCGTCGAGATGCTCGAACGCCTGATGGACCACCGCGAGGCCGGCCAGCCGCTGCGGCTGTATTACCTGTCGAACATGCCCGCGCCTTATGCGCGAGCCATCGAGCGCCGGCACGCCTTCATGCGCCGCTTCGACGGCGGCGTGTTCTCGGCCGACGTCAAGTTCCTCAAGCCGGAGCGTGAGATCTACGAGGTGCTGGCGATGCGCTACGCCCTCGACCCCGCGCAGACCGTGTTCATCGACGATTCGGCCGCCAACGTCGAGATGGCCCGCGCCTTCGGCTGGCACGCCATCCACTGCACCTCGCCGGCCATGCTGCCGTCGCAGCTGCAGCGCTACCTGCCGGTCAGCACGACCCTGTCGGTGTCGAACCCCAGGCTGCGGGCGTAGTCCAACTCGGTCTGCAGCACCGCGTCGTCCAGGCGCGGGGCGCGCGAGAGCACCCAAAGGTATTCGCGGTCGGGCGTGCCCACCAGCGACACCTGGTAGTCGCGGTCGAGCTTCAGGATCCAGTAGTCGCCCCACACCATCGGCAGCCAGCCGAGCCATGCGGGGGCGAAGCGCACCTCGAGCCGCCCGGCACCGGGCTGGCCCGCCACGGGCACCACGCGGGCGCTGCCGATGGCTTCGTCGAAATTGCCGTCCTGCCGCACGCAGCGGTTGCGCACCTGCACCGTGCCGTCGGGCTGGGGTGTGTACTCGGCGCTGACGGGCCCCGCGCACTGCTTCTGGAAGCGGTTCGGCAGGCGGGCCTGTTCGTGCCACATGCCGGCGTAGCGCTGCAGGTCGACCGGCGCCACCACCTGCAGCGGTGCGCGCATCAGCGGTGCGCCGTCGGCGGGGCCGGCGGGCCGGGCGCGGGCGGTGCGCGCGGCATCCAGGGCGAGCCAGGTCGCGACGCCGCCCACCACGAAGGCCGTGGCCATGGCGCCGATCGCATGGCTGGTGCGGCGGTCGTCGAAGGGGCGGACGGCGGGCGCCGTGGGGCGCTGGCGTTGGGTCATGGGGGCACTCCTGAAGGGATGGAAACGTTCGGCATCCGCCTCAGGGTAGGTGGGGGCGCGGGGCCGGGCCGTCAGTCGCGGACCACAGCCGCTGTAGGGCGGGGAGGCCGTTGCGGCCTGGAAAACCGTCGGACAACCCCAAGGGCATCAGGCTGATGCAGCCGCGTGGAAACCCGTGCTACGGTGCGCATGAAAACATCGGTCGACGCGCAACTGCGTGCAGGACTTGTCACAACCCGCACAGGATAATGATTTCATGAACCAACTCGATGCCCTCCGCCAGTGGACCACCGTTGTCGCCGACACCGGTGACTTCAAGCAGCTCAGCGTTTCCAAGCCGCAGGACGCGACCACCAATCCGTCGCTGATCCTCAAGGCCGTGCAGAAGCCCGAATACCGCCCGCTGCTCGACGAAACCGTGAAGAAGCACGCCGGCAAGCCGCTCGACGAGGTCATCGACCGCCTGCTGGTGCGCTTCGGCACCGAAATCCTTTCGATCATCCCGGGCCGCGTGTCGACCGAAGTCGACGCCCGCCTGTCCTTCGACACGGCCGCGACCATTGCGCGCGGCGAGCGCATCGTGGCGCTGTACAAGGCCGAAGGCATCGACACCGGGAAGCGCCTGCTCATCAAGGTGGCTTCCACGTGGGAAGGCATCGAGGCGGCGCGCGCGCTCGAGAAGAAGGGCATTCACACCAACCTCACGCTGCTGTTCTCGTTCGCGCAGGCCGTGGCCTGCGGCGCGGCCGGCGTGCAGCTGATCTCGCCCTTCGTGGGCCGCATCTACGACTGGTACAAGAAGTCGGCCGGCGCCAAGTGGGACGAGGCCGCCAGCGCGGGCGCGAACGACCCCGGCGTGAAGTCGGTGCGCCAGATCTTCGAGTACTACAAGCAGCACGGCATCAAGACCGAGGTCATGGGCGCGAGCTTCCGCAACGTGGGGCAGATCCAGGCGCTGGCCGGTTGCGACCTGCTGACCATCAGCCCCGAGCTGCTGGCCGAACTGGCCGCGAGCAACGAGCCGCTGGAACACGCGCTCGACGCCAAGGCCGCCGCCAAGGGCGACGTGGCCAAGGTGAGCTACGACGAAGCCGGTTTCCGCTTTGCGCTCAACGAGGACGCCATGGCCACCGAGAAGCTCGCCGAGGGCATCCGCGCCTTCGCGGCCGACGCCGTGAAGCTCGAGAAGCTCATGCAGGAAAGCGGCAAGTAAACATGGCCATGACCCTTCGCTGCGACCGTGCACCGGCCTGGGCGCAACTGCAGTCCAGCTTCGACACCGCGGGCCGCCAGTTCGACGTGCGCCATGCCTTCGTCGACGACGCAGGCCGCTTCGAGCGCTTCAGCCAGGAGGCGCCCTACGTTTTGCCGACCTGTCGAAGAACCTGATCGACGCGCGCACCGAAGAGCTGCTGCTCACGCTGGCGCGCGAATGCGGCCTCGAGGCACACCGCGACGCCATGTTCGCGGGCGAGCACATCAACAACACCGAAGACCGCGCCGTGCTGCACACGCTGCTGCGCGCGCCGGCCGACGCGCCCACCGGCCCCAAGACCGCCAACGAGCTGCGCGAAGTGCACGCCACGCTCGACGCCATGCTGGCCTATGCCGAGAAGGTGCGCGCCGACCACACGATCACCGACGTGGTCAATATCGGCATCGGCGGCTCCGACCTCGGCCCCCAGATGGCGGTGCTGGCGCTGGCCGAGTTCGCCGCACCGGGCAAGCGTTTCCACTTCGTCTCGAACGTCGACGGCCATGAGCTGGCCGGCGTGCTGCAGGGCCTGGCGCCCGAGCACACGTTGTTCCTCATTGCCTCGAAGACCTTCACCACGGCCGAGACGATGACCAACGCGCAGTCGGCCAAGCGCTGGTACGAGCAATCGGGCGGCACCGACATCGCGGGCCACTTCGCGGCGCTCACCACCAACGTGGAAGCGGCGAACCAGTTCGGCATCGACACCACCTCGGCTTCTGGGACTGGGTGGGCGGGCGCTATTCGCTGTGGTCGGCCATCGGCCTGCCGATTGCGCTGGCCATCGGCGCCGACGGTTTCCGCCGGCTGCTGGCGGGCGCGCATGCCATGGACGAGCACTTTCGCACCGCGCCGCTTGCGCGGAACCTGCCCGTGCGACTGGGCCTGCTCGACGTCTGGTATCGCAACTTCCACAAGTTCACGAGCCGCAGCATCGCGCCGTACCACGCCGCGCTGAAGCGCGTGCCGGCCTACCTGCAGCAGCTCGAGATGGAAAGCAACGGCAAGCAGGTCGACGCGAGCGGCAAGCCCGTGGCGTTCGGCACGTCGCCGGTGCTGTGGGGCGAGCCCGGCACCAACGGCCAGCACGCCTATTTCCAGATGCTGCACCAGGGCACCGACGTGACGCCGCTCGAGTTCGTGGCGGTGCGCGACGCGGCGCACGACCTCGAAGGCCATCACCCCAAGCTGCTGGCCAACGCGCTCGCGCAGGCGCAGGCGCTGATGGTCGGCAAGCTCGACGAAGGCGGCCACAAGAACTTCCCGGGCAACCGCCCGAGCACCTTCTTCGTGTTCGAGAAGCTCACGCCCGAATCGCTGGGCGCCTTCCTCGCGATGTACGAGCACCGCGTGTTCACCAGCGGCGCGCTGTGGGGCATCAACAGCTTCGACCAGTGGGGTGTGGAGCTCGGCAAGGTGCTCGCAAGGGACATCGAACCGCGCCTCGCATCGGGCGATGCCACGGGGCTCGATGCCTCGACGGCGGGCCTGCTGAAGCGCCTGAGCAGCTGACGCGATAACGCAAAAAGGCCTTTGCATAGGCCATTTGTTTGCGATTCAGGCGGCCATTTGGCCAAGTTTGTCATGAAATGACGCACCGATATGATGGCCCCCGGGAAATGTTCCCTGGGATCAATCAAGAGGAGTTAGTCCATGAATTTTCAAACAGCGGTCAAGACCTGTTTCAGCAAATATGCCGACTTCAGCGGACGTGCATCGCGTTCGGAGTATTGGTGGTTCGTGCTGGCTGAACTGGTCGTCCTCGTGGTGGCGAGCCTGATCAACCAATACCTGTACGGCATCGTGGCACTGGGCTTTTTGCTGCCCGCGCTGGCCGTGGGCGCCCGCCGCCTGCACGACATCGGCAAGAGCGGCTGGCTCCAGTTGCTGATGATCATCCCGGTCATCAACCTCGTGCTGATCTACTTCTACGTGCAGCCGACGCAACCCGAGGCCAATGCCCACGGCGAGGCGCCGAGTCTCGCCGCCTGAGTCTTGCGGGGCGCCGGGCGCGCCCTGAAGAGAGTTTTCAAGGGCCGCGCAAGCGGCCCTTCTTGCGTCTGAGCGATGCGCTTCAGCTTGTCGCGGCTTCCGCGGTGGCGGGCGCAGGCACCGGCGTGCCGCTCGCCATGCGCACGCACAGGTCGAAGGCCTGCTGCAGCCCTTCGATCTGCGCAATGCCCTGGCCCGCGATGTCGAAAGCGCTGCCGCTGGCCGACGTGGCCACCGGCACCGGCAGGCCGCCGTGCAAGGTCACGCCTTGCTCGAAACCCATGAGCTTCATCGCGATCTGCCCTTGGTCGTGGTACATCGACACCACCGCATCGACATCGCCGCGCCGCGCGCCGATGAACACCGTGTCGGGCGAAAACGGCCCGCGTGCGTCGAAGCCTTCGGTGCGCAGTTGCTCGATGGCCGGCGCGATGATCTCGATTTCTTCCATGCCGATCGAACCGCCGTCGCCCGCATGCGGATTGAGCCCCGTCACCGCGATGCGCGGATGCGCCACGCCCGCGCGGCGCAACGCGGCCGCGATGATCTTCACCGCGTCGCTCACGCCCTGCACCGTGATGTGACTGGCCACGTCCTTCAGCGGAATGTGCGAGGTCACGCGCGAGGTCCAGAGCGAGCCCGTGAGGTTGAACTCGCAGACGAAGCCGGTGACGGCGAAGCGCTCCTGCATGTAGCGCAGCTCGTCTTCATGCACGAGCCCGCCCAGGCGCAGCGAATGCTTGTTGAGCGGCGCGAACAGGATCGCGTCGGCCTGCCCGCGCCGCACCGTGGCGGTGGCCAGTTCCAGCGCCTCGAACGAGGCCCGGCCCGAGGGTTCGTTCGATGTGCCGAGCACCGGCGCCTGGCCCTTCATCCAGTCCTGCGCGAGCAGGGTGGGGCGGCCGTCCTCGAAGCGCAATGCGTCGAGGCTGTCGACCGGCAGCACGTCGAGCTTCGTGCCCGCCACGCGCTCGCCGGCCGCGAGCACGATGGGGTCGGCGATCAGCAGCACGCGGGCCGCGTCGAGGTTGCGCTGGCGCGCGAGCAGCTTCACGGCCATCTCGGGCCCGACGCCGCTGGGGTCGCCGAGCAGCACGACGACACGGGGTTTGGCGGAAGTCACGCTGGAGGTCTGGGGTGGGGTGGACATGTCGGGTGTCGGGTGCGTTGTGAAAAAAGGATGCGGCCGGCTCACTCGGCCTTGATGTTGGCGTCGCGCACGAGCTGGCCGTAGTGGTCGAACTCCTGCTTGTTCATGGCCGCGAAGGGCTCGCCGGTCAGGCCGCCGGGTTCGCCGCCCAGGGCTCTGATGCGCGCCTGCACGTCGGCCAGCTTCAGCGTGCGCGTGAGTTCGGCGCTGAGCCGTTCGACCGCGGGGCGCGGCGTGCCGGCCGTCACGTACAGGCCATACCAAGTGGACACGTCGGCACCCTTGATGCCCTGTTCGGCGAGCGTGGGCACGTCGGGCAGTTCGGGCGAGCGCTGCGGCGCGCTCACGGCCAGCGCGCGGAACTTGCCGGCCTTGATCTGGCCCATGGCCGAGGAGGTGCTGTCGAACATCATGTCGACCTCGCCCGACATGATGTCGACGTGGGCCTGCGAGCTGCCCTTGTACGGCACGTGGATCGACTTCATGCCCGTGGCCAGGTTGAAGGCCTCGCCGCCTACGTGCTGCGTGCTGCCGATGCCGGAGGACGCGTACTTGAAGCCGCCGGGCTTGGCGGCCATGGCCGTCACCAGGTCCTTGACTGACTTGTAGGGCGAGCTGGCCGAGACCACCAGCACGTTGGGCATCACCGCGACCAGGCCGACCGGCTGCAGGTCTTTCAGCGGGTCGTACTTCAGCTTGAGGATGTGCGGCGCCACCGCCTGCGCCGTGTTGGTGGCCAGCAGCAGGGTCGCGCCGTCGGCCGGCGCGCGGGCCGTGAGTTCGCCCGCGATGGTGTTGGAGGCGCCCGGCCGGTTCTCGACCACCACGGTCTGCTTGAGCGCCGGCGAGAACTTGTCGGCCAGCACGCGCGCCAGGATGTCGGTGCCGCCACCGGGCGAGGCGCCGACCATGATGCGCATCGGCTTGTCGGGGTAGGCGGCGGTCTGGGCGCCGGCCGCCGCCGCAACCACCAGGGCCGCGGCCAGCCCCGCCGCACGGGCCAGGAAAGAAAGCTTCATCGGGTTGTCTCCAGCTTGTTATGGGTCCGAGCGTACGGAGCAACGCGATCCCGATCCAATCGAAAAAGGCGGAAGCTCCATATACTTTTGTGCATGACCACTGAGCTGACAGACGCCTCGCTGATGCTCCTCGTGCGCCCGCGCCAGTTGCTGCTGCTGGCCCGTCTCGACACGCACCGCCACCTCGGCCGCGCGCCGAGGCCATGAACATCAGCCAGCCGGCCGCCACCAAGCTGCTGCAGCAGCTGGAAGACGCGCAGGGCGAACAGCTCTTCGAACGCCTGGCGCGCGGCATGGCGCCCACGCCCTACGGCCAGATCCTGATCCGCTACGCCCGCCGCGTGCTCAGCGACTTCGGCACCGCCCGCGAGGAGATGCTGGTGCTGCGCTCGGGCCTGAGCGGTGCGCTGCGCGTGGGCAGCGTGCCGGGCGCCGTGCCCGAGCTGCTGGCGCCCGCGCTGGTGGAGTACCACCGCCGTCACCCGCAGGTGGCGGTGTCGGTGGTGGTCGAGACCAGCGACGTGATGCAGGCGCAGCTGGAGCAGGGCGATGTCGACCTCGTGCTGGGCCGCCTCACCGACGGGCACGACGAGGCGAAGTACGCGAGCGTGCCGCTGCTGGGCGAGTCGCAGGTGGTGGTGGTGCGCACCGCCCACCCGGTGTTCGAGCGCACCACCGTCACCCTGGCCGACATGGCGAACTGGTCGTGGGTGCTGCAGCCGCCGGGCTCGCCGCAGCGCGGGCGCTTCGAGGCGGCCATGCGCGAGGCCGGCATCCGGGCGCGGCTGGACATCATCGAAACGGCATCGCCCATTGCCATCACCGCGCTGCTGGAGAACTCCGACATGGCGGCCGTGATGCCCGCCTCGCAGGCCAACCACTACGCCCGGCTGGGCGTGCTGCGCACCGTGCCGATCGAGCTGCCGGTGCGGGTGCCGCCGATCTGCCTCGTCACCCGCGAAGACCGGGCGCTGTCGCCCGCCGCGGCGCAGTTCCGGCGCCAGCTGCTGGGCGGGGGCGCCTGAGACGGGCGAGCGCTGTAGCCTTTGGATTGCGCCAAACATATGCTGTGTTGCATCGATTAGGGAATCTCCCAGTCAACTGGTGCATGAAAGTACCAGCGTTGACAATCGAAGTACCAAGCCCGCAAGCGCGTTTCTCCAGAATCCCGGCACGGCGACCCGACAACAAGAGGGCGTCGCTCACCTCTAGGAGACAACATGAAGCGTTTTCTGAAAGCGGGCCTCGTCCTCGCACTCATCGGCACGGGGCTCGTGTCCCAGGCCGCCACCGAACTCGTGATCGCGACCGTCAACAACGGCCACATGATCGAGATGCAGAAGCTCACCCCCTTCTTCGAAAAAGCCAACCCCGACATCAAGCTCAAGTGGGTCACGCTCGAAGAAGGCACGCTGCGCCAGCGCGTGACCACCGACATCGCCACCAAGGGCGGCCAGTTCGACGTGATGACCATCGGCCTGTACGAAGCGCCGATCTGGTCGAAGAAGGGCTGGCTCAAGCCCATCGCCACCGATGCCGCCTACGACGTGGACGACCTGCTGCCCGCCATCCGCAACGGCCTGTCGACCGACGGCAAGCTCTACGCCGCCCCGTTCTACGGCGAGAGCTCGATGCTCATGTACCGCAAGGACCTGGCCGACAAGGCCGGCATCAAGTTCCCCGACCAACCCACCTGGGCCCAGGTCAAGGAGTTCGCCGACAAGGTCAACGACCCCAAGGCCGGCGTGTACGGCATGTGCCTGCGCGGCAAGCCGGGCTGGGGCGACAACATGGCCTTCCTGACCACGCTGGTCAACACCAACGGCGGCCAGTGGTTCGACATGCAGTGGAAGCCGCAGATCGACACCAAGGCCTGGAAGGACGCCATCACCTTCTACGTCGACATGATGAAGAAGGACGGCCCTCCGGGCGCCTCGGCAAACAGCTTCAACGAGAACCTGGCGCTGTTCAACGAAGGCAAGTGCGCGGCCTGGGTCGACGCGACCATCGCGGCTTCGTTCATCAGCGATCCGAAGCAGTCGAAGGTGGCCGACAAGGTGGCCTTCGCGCAGGCGCCGACCGCCACCACGCCGAAGGGCGCCAACTGGCTGTGGTCGTGGAACCTGGCCATTCCGGCCAGCTCGACGAAGGACGAGGCGGCGCAGAAGTTCATCAAGTGGGCCACCTCCAAGGACTACATCAACCTCGTGGCCAAGGAAACCGGCTGGGCCTCGGTGCCGACCGGCACGCGCAAGTCGACCTACGCGAACCCCGAGTTCCAGAAGGTCGCCAAGTTCGCCGAAGCCGAGAAGAAGGCCATCGACAGCGCGAATCTCACCGACAGCACGCTGCCCAAGTCGCCGTACGTGGGCGTGCAGTACGCGGCCATTCCCGAGTTCCAGGCCATCGGCGTGGCGGTGGGCCAGCAGATGAGCGCGGCGCTGTCGGGCAAGGTCACGGTCGACCAGGCGCTGAAGACGTCGCAGACGGCGGCCGAGCGTGAGATGAAGAAGGCCGGGTACTACAAGTAAGCAAGTCGCCCGAGCGGCTTTCTCCCTCCCTTCCGGGGGAGGGTCGGGGTGGGGGCACGCGGCGCGCAAATCGCCGCGGTGGTCGATCAGGGAGCCC